>NZ_JALQDN010000062.1:0-249769 GCF_023631205.1 Caballeronia sp. NCF2
ACGGCCCCGGCGGAGGCGTCGGCTGGCGCTCGCTGCCTGGCGCCGCCATTCCGAACGAGGGATCCGTCCGCTTCGACCCCGCCCCGAACGACCGCGGCACCGTGGCGACGCTGCACGTCCGGTTCGACCCGCCCGGCGGCGCGCTCGGTGAAGGCCTGCTGCAACTTCTCGGGACCACGCCGCTGAATCTGGTCGCGGACAACGCGCTGCGGCGCTTCAAGAGCCTCGTCGAGACCGGCGAGATTCCCACCACTGAGCGGCAGCCCGCTGCTCGCGCAACCACGCGTTAAGGAGAGTGAGCATGCGAGCACTGTACTGGAACGGGGTAAACGACCTGCGCGTCGGGACTGTGAAAGACCCGGAGATCATCAATCCCCGCGACGCGATCCTGCGCGTCAGTCTGTCGACGACTTGCGGCTCGGATCTTCACTTCATCGACGGCTACATCCCGACGATGAAGTCGGGCGATGTCATCGGCCACGAGTTCATGGGCGTGATCGAGGAGATCGGCCCCGAGGTGAAGCGCCTCGCAAAGGGCGACCGCGTCGTGGTTCCTTCATTCATCGTTTGCGGGCAATGCTGGTATTGCCAGCACTCCCTCTACTCGTTGTGCGACAACACGCATCCCAAGCCCGAGCTACAGGCACCGCTTCTGGGCGGACATACGACCGCAGGCATCTACGGCTACACGCACGCGTTCGGCGGCTATGCGGGCGCGCACGCGCAATACGTGCGCGTACCGTTTGCCGACAACGACTGCTTCAAAGTCCCTGACGGCGTCGCGGACGATACGGCGCTGTTCCTCTCCGATGCGGCGCCGACCGGCTACATGGGCGCCGACTTCTGCAACATCCAGCCGGGCGACACGGTCGCGGTCTGGGGCTGCGGCGGCGTAGGGCTGATGGCGCAGCAAAGCGCGCGTCTGATGGGCGCGGAGCGCGTCATCGCGATCGACCGCTTTCCCGAGCGCTTGCAGATGGCGCGCGAGCACGCCGGCTCCGAGACGATCGACTATACGGCGGTCGACAGCGTCCTCGAAACGCTCATGGAGATGACCGGCGGGCGCGGCCCCGACGCGTGCATCGACGCGGTAGGAATGGAAGCGCACGGCACCGGGCCGCAATACGCGTATGACCGCGTCAAACAGGCGCTGCGCCTGGAGACGGACCGCGGCCAGGCGCTGCGCGAGGCCGTGATGGCCTGCCGCAAAGGCGGCACGCTGTCGGTGCTCGGCGTCTACGGGCTGATCGACAAGTTCCCGATGGGCGCCATCATGAACAAGGGCATGACGGTGCGCAGCGCGCAGCAGCACGGGCAAGCCTATATGGATCGGCTGCTCTCGCACGCGCAGAAAGGCGAGCTGAACCCTGCTTACCTCGCCACTCACCGCTTCTCGCTGGAGGACGGGCCACGCGGCTACGACATGTTCAAGCGCAAGACCGACGGCTGCGTCCGCGCCGTGTTCGCGCCTTGAATTCGCCGCGCATCCCGAGTGCCGCCATGCAAAGGAAACGACCATGATCCGAATCGCAGCCGCGTCCGCCATCGTGGCGATGACGCTTCTCGCCAATGCATCCATCGCACAGCAGCACGCGGGGCCTACATCCGATACGCCACAACTGCAACAGGTCGCAAAATTCGAGCACCAGGTTACGGGCGTGACCGTTTCGAAGGATGGGCGCATCTTCGTCAATTTTCCGCGCTGGACAGAAGATGCGCCGGTCTCGGTTGCAGAAGTGACGCGCGACGGCCAGATCAAACCCTACCCGGACGA
Source organism: Caballeronia sp. NCF2 (assembly GCF_023631205.1). Classification (NCBI taxonomy): domain Bacteria; kingdom Pseudomonadati; phylum Pseudomonadota; class Betaproteobacteria; order Burkholderiales; family Burkholderiaceae; genus Caballeronia; species Caballeronia sp. NCF2. Next base: position 1,775 of record NZ_JALQDN010000062.1, read on the forward strand.
CGAGTGGAATGCATGGCGCAACGAGAAGAAGAACCAGATGTCCGCCGGAGATCATTTCGTGTGCGTCCAGAGCGTCGTGACCGATGCACACGGCAATCTTTGGGTCGTCGATCCGGCCGCGCCAGCCACGGCATCGCTCGTGCCGGGCGGACCCAAGCTCGTCAAGATCGACCTCAAGGCGAACCAGGTCGCGCAGGTGATCCGCTTCGACGAGAGCGTCGCGCCTCAGGGAAGCTATCTGAACGATGTGCGGTTTTCGCCGGATGGTCACTATGCCTATCTGACCGATGCCGGGGCCAAGGGAGCGCTCGTGGTCGTGGATCTGCAGACCGGCAAGGCCAGGCGCGTGCTCGGCGGCCATCCGAGCACGCAGCCGGAAAAGGACGTGGTCGTCAGGATCGACGGGCAGCCGCTACGCCGACCCGACGGACGCGGAGTCGAATTCGCCGCCGACAGCCTCGCGCTTTCGCGCGATGGGCGCACGCTCTACTGGAAAGCACTGACCGGTCGCACGCTCTATCGCATCGCGACAAACGCATTGCAGAACCCGCGTCTGTCGGAGAAGGACCTCGAAGCGCGCGTGGAGCGTGTCGCCGAGACGGAGCCGACCGACGGTCTTTGGATCGATGAGCGCGGGCGGCTTTATCTGAGCGCGATCGAGCAGGACGCAGTCAGAGTCCGTGACGGGGATCGCATCACGACCCTCGTGCAGGACAAGCGGCTGCGCTGGCCCGATACGTTCTCCGAGGGCCCCGACGGGACCCTCTACGTTACGAGTTCCCACATCCAGGACATGAGCTGGTTCAAGCCCGAGACAGGCCCCCGCCTCGAGACGCAGTTGTGGCGCATCGAGGGGATCGGAGCGAAGCAGTGACGCGCAGGACGGGCCGCTCTTCTGGAAATACAAATCGCGATCGCGATAGCCGAGGATATTGACCGGGTTACGCTAGTGTTTTGATCACATCACGGTGAGCCGAACATGAACGTATCCGAACGCCTTGCACAAGCGGGGATCGAACTGCCGGCGCCCATCGCGCCGCTCGGCTCCTATCGAACGGTGTCGATTGCGGGCAGTCAGGTCTATGTTTCCGGTCTCGGGCCTTTCGAAAACGGCAAGCCAATCGTCGGAATGGTCGGCGGCGACATGTCTGTCGAAACGGCGCGCCACGCGGCGCATCTGACGATGCTGATGATCCTGGCTTGCGTCGATCAAGCCTGCGGTCTGGACAACATCGAGCGATGCAGCCGGCTGACGGTCTACGTGCGCGCCGAACAGTCGTTCACGCAACATCCGCAAGTGGCCAACGGCGCCAGCGACCTCTTGCTGACATTGTTCGGACAAGACAGGCTTCCCGCTCGAAGCGCGCTCGGCGTGCATACGTTGCCGATGGGCATCCCGGTCGAGATCGACAGCATCTTCGAATTGAAGCGATAAATCGCGTGGCAGCTTCGCTGGCGAACGCGCCATTTATCCACAAAGCGATTTTTGCCGTCCGGCAATTCTGGCGACGCGCAGCCCTTTGATAAGCTTCCCGTCCATGCACGCTACCCCGCTCACCGTTATGGCCGACGCAAGCCTTGTCAACGCGCACGACGCCGCGCTGTCCCGCGCGGATCATGTTTATTACACGCTGCGCGAGGAAATCTTCGACATGCGGATCCTGCCCGGCGACCGGCTGACGGAAGGCGCCATTGCGGAACGCTTCGGCGTATCGCGTACGCCTGCACGCGAAGCGCTGCAACGCCTGCAAAGCGATGGCCTGATGCAAGGCTATGTGCGCGGCGGCTGGGAAGTGGTGCCCATCGACAACAAGCGTTTCGACGACCTCTACGAGATGCGTCAGATGATCGAGGTCTTCGCCGTGCGCAAGCTCTGCAATGGCGAAACGCCGCAAGCCGATCTTCACTTGCTGCTCGATGCGCTCGATCGCATCTGGCGCGTTGGCCGTGCGCGCCGGGTCGTCGATGGACGAAAGCTCGTCGAACTGGACGAATCGCTGCATCACGCGCTGGTAGCGGCCGCGGGCAACGATGAACTCACCGCGACGATGCAGCGCGTCACCGACCGTATCCGCGTGGTGCGCCGGCTCGATCTCGTGAAGGGCGATCTCATCGCGGAGACGTATGAAGAGCATGCCGCCATTCTCGATGCCATTCGTCGCGGCGACAGCGCATCGAGCGTCGAACTGGTGTCGCGTCATATCAGCGGCAGCCAGGCAAGCGTGAGCGGCCTCACGATGCAGCGCCTGCTCGCCGCCCGCACCGAAGCGGGGCGTTCGAGCGTCGCGCACGCACCGGCGCGACCGCGGCGCACCATCTGACGGCATCGCCGCACTTCCTTCAAACATGCGGCAAACCACGCTGCAAGGAATAGCCAGCAAGGCTCCATAGGGTTTTCACGGACGCCTGGCACGGAACTCGCATTGACGATTTCGTTGTATACAAGGAAACGTCGATGTCTCTGGAAGTCTCTGCTGCACTCAATCCCACACGCGGCTCGCGCGGCATGGCCGTGGCGCCGCATGCGCTTCCATCGCAAAGTGCGCTCGCCGTCCTTCGAGAAGGCGGCAACGCCGTCGAAGCGATGATCGCGGCCGCCGCCACCGTCGCGGTGGTTTATCCGCACATGAACAGCATCGGCGGAGACGGCTTCTGGCTGATCTCGCGTCCGGGTCACGCGCCGATCGGCATCGAGGCGTGCGGTGCGGCAGCGATGCGCGCCGACATCGGCACGTATCGCGCGCTGGGCCTCGACGCCATTCCTGCACGCGGCCCGCTCGCGGCCAACACCGTCGCGGGCACCGTCTCCGGTTGGGACTTCGCGCAGCGCTTCTCGAAGAACACGCTCGGCGGACGCCTACCCGTTGCGCGTCTGCTGGAAGACGCGATTCATTATGCGAAGGCGGGCATTCCCGTCACGCGCAGTCAGTCCGACTGCATGGCGGGCAAGTGCGGCGAACTCGGAAACGTGCCGGGCTTCGCGCAAACCTTCATGCCCGATGCCCGCGTGCCGCGCACCGGCGAGCGCTTCGTCAACGCGCGTCTCGCCGCAACGCTGCAACAGCTCGCCGATGCCGGTCTCGACGACTTCTATCGCGGCGATCTGGCGCGCAGCATCGCGCACGACCTGTCGTCGCTGGAAACGCTCATCGCCCTCGCCGATCTCGAACGGCACACGGCTCGCGAACGTACGCCGCTCGCGCTCACGCATACGCTGGGCACCGCCTACAACATGCCGCCGCCGACGCAAGGTCTCGTGTCGCTGCTGATTCTCGGCGTGCTGGACCGCGTGCTGACCGACGACATGGACCCGCTCGGCCCCGAGTTCGTCCATGCATGCGTCGAAGCGACGAAGCTCGCCTTCAAGGTGCGCGACGAACACGTGACCGATCCGGACCACATGCGCATCGATGCCGTCACGCAACTCGATCCCGCCGCGCTCGATGCGATGGCCCGGCAAGTGTCGATGTCGCGCGCCGCGCTCTGGGGCCGTGGCCGCGGTCCCGGCGATACGGTCTGGATGGGCGTCATCGATGGCGATGGCGTTGCCGTCAGCTTCATCCAGAGCATTTATCACGAGTTCGGCAGCGGCATCGTCCTGCCGCAGTCGGGCATCAACTGGCAGAACCGGGGTTGCAGCTTTTCGCTCGATCCGTCGTCGCTCAATCCGCTGATGCCGGGCCGCCGTCCGTTCCACACGCTCAATCCCGCGCTCGCCCGTTTCGCCGATGGCCGCACGATGGTCTACGGCAACATGGGCGGCGACGGCCAGCCGCAATCGCAGAGTGCGGTGTTCTCGCGCATCGCGCGATTCGGCTGGAATCCGCAGGCCGCGATCGATGCGCCGCGCTGGCTGCTTGGCCGCACGTGGGGCCAGTCGACCGACTCGCTCAAGCTGGAAGCGCGCTTTCCCGACGAGACCATCGACGCATTGCGCGCGCTCGGTCACGACGTCGAAGTGCTCGCCGCCTACGACGAAGCGATGGGGCACGCCGGCGCAATCGTTCGGTATCCCGATGGATTATTCGAAGCCGGTCACGATCCACGCAGCGACGGTTCAGCCGCCGGCTGGTAACGCTCAACACGCTCTTGCTTCGAAGTGATCCGGTTCCGCGCTCGTCGAACCGGAGGGCACGACTCATCCTTTTTTATCCGCACATCAACCGGGGAACGCCTATGAACACACGCATCCAGACACTGCACGACGATGCGGCCGCGCCCGCGATCGCCGCTCACAACCGCTGGCTGCAACTCGGTCTCGGCCTGCTCTGCATGATGTCGATTTCCAGCCCGCAATACGTGTGGACGCTGCTGACCAAACCGCTGTCGGCGAAGCTCGGCGTGCCGCTGCCCGAGTTGCAGGTCACGTTCTCGCTGCTCATCATCCTGCAGACGTTCTTCTCGCCGTTTCAGGGCAAGCTGATCGACCGCTTCGGTCCGCGCCTGCTGATTTCGCTCGGCACCGTCATGTCGGGCCTGAGCTGGGTGCTCTCGTCGATGGCCGCGAGCACATCGATGCTGTATCTCACCTACGGTCTCGTGGGCGGGCTCGGCACGGGCATCGTGTATGTCGGCGTGGTCGGGCTGATGGTGCGCTGGTTCCCCGACCGGCGCGGCTTCGCGGCGGGCGCGGTGGCCGCGGGCTACGGCATGGGCGCAATCGTGACGACGTTCCCGATCTCGGCATCGCTGGCGGCGCGCGGTCTCGATGCGACGCTGTGGATCTACGGCATCGCGTTCGCGGTCGTGGGCTTCGTCGCATCGCAAGGCTTGCGCGTGCCGCGTGACGAAGCGCCGGCGAAGGCATCGGCGGTGGCGGTATCGAACGTGCCGAATCTGCGTCCTTCGCAAATGATGAAGTCGCCGCTCTTCTGGCTCATGTTCGCCATGATGACGATGATGTCCACCTCGGGCCTCATGGTCACATCGCAGATGGCGACCTTCGCGGCGGACTTCGGCATCACGAAGGTCGTCGTGTTCGGCATGGCCGCGCTGCCGCTCGCGCTGACCATCGACCGCTTCACCAACGGACTCACGCGCCCGCTGTTCGGCTGGGTCTCCGACAAATTCGGCCGTGAAAACACGATGTTCTTCGCCTTCGCGCTCGAAGGCGTGGCGATGGCGCTGTGGCTCCTGACGCGTGACAACGCCGTCTTGTTCGTGCTGCTCTCGGGCGTCGTCTTCTTCGGTTGGGGCGAAATCTTCTCGCTCTTCCCGTCCACCTTGACGGATACCTTCGGCACGCGCCACGCCACCGAAAACTATGGCTGGCTGTATATCTCGCAGGGCATCGGTTCGATCTTCGGCGGTCCGCTCGCGGCGCTCTTGCATCAGCACGCGGGAAGCTGGGTGCCGGTGTTCAGCGTCGGGATCACGCTCGACATCGTGACGGCCGTGCTCGCGATGTTCGTGCTGAAGCCGATGCGGGCGAAGTTTCTCCAAAGAGCCGGCGCTTGAATGCTCGAATCGCGCGCGGCGCTAAAGCCGGAACTGCTGCCGCAGCGCCGTTGCGAGCAGATCGATGGCCTCGGTTGCGCGTCCGGTGTCACCGCGCATCAACACCACCTCGTGATCGGCTACATGCGCAAGACCGTCGATCACGCGCATGTCCGCGGTGACTCTTGCCCGGTCGAGCAGCGTCACCGCGAGCCCTGATTCGACGCACGCCTTGATGACCTGCGTCGATGCGCTGTCGAGGACGACTCGCCACTTGCGCCCCGCGGCTTCCAGTGCGTCTGTCATCGCCAAACGATAGGGACACGGCTCGGCGTACAGCGCCAATGGAACCGGACGTGACTCGTCGAGCGCGAACGTCGGACTGCCGACCCAGACGGGCGTCGTCAGCGGCAGTACGTTCGCCGATCTGCTTCGGTGCGCGGGCTGAACGAAGATCGCCAAGTCGAGCTTGCCGCGCGCGATCTGATCCCGCAGCTTGAAGCTCGGCGCGGTCTTCACTTCGAGCACCACGTCGGGCCAACTCGTCGCGAAGTCCGGCAGGATGTCATGAATCACATGAGCAGCGTATTCGTCGGGGATGCCGAGCACGACGCGGCCCGCCAGCCGTTTGCCCTTGATCTCGTCGATTATCCGGTCGTGAGCCGCCAGCAACTCGCCCGTGCTCGCCAGCAACCGTTTGCCCAACACGGTCAGCGTGACCGACTGATTGTCCCGCTCCAGCAATCTGCCGCCCGCAGCGGCTTCCAGACGCTGAATGTGAAGGCTCACCGCCGCCGGACTTCGCTTGACGTGCTCGGCCGCCGCCCGGAAGCGCCCCAGCCGCGCTATCGCGTGAAAGGTCCGCAGCAGTTCGATGTCTAGCACTGTGCTCATCGTGTGATCCCGGGTGGTTTAGCGTTGTTGAACGACCGGATCAGTATATTTTGATTTTCGAATCCACGGCGGCGCGCTAGTGTGGGTGCATGGCGAGAACATACACAGACCAGCCCGTGCCGGGACGGAGCCCCATGCCGCTGCCTTTTCTCGAAGCGGCAATGGTGCTCACCTGGAGTTCGGGCTTCATCGGAATGCGGTTCTCGGCGGACTATGCGCCGGTCTACCTGGTGACGTTGTGGCGGTTCATCGCGCTGTCCATCGGCTTGTTTCCGTTTGTGGCGCGGGAGATGCGGCATGCGCCCAAGTCTGTTCTGATCCGGCAATCATGCATCGGCGCATTGGCGATGGCCGGCTATCTTGCGGGCGTCGCGGGTGGCGTGCAGCTTGGCGTGCCCGCCGGTCTCGCGGCCCTCATCGCGGACTTGTTGCCTGTCGGCGTGGTGCTGATTACCACGTGTCTCTTTCGCCAGCGCAGCCCGGCTGTCGTGTGGGCCGGATTAGGGCTCGGTCTTGCCGGGACGCTGATCGTCTGTCGCGATGCCCTTTCTCTCGGCAGCGCGCCCGCATGGGCCTATGGACTGCCGGTCGCGGGGATGCTATCGCTCGCGGCGGGCACCGTCTGGCAGCAACGTTCTTCGCACTGCGGCACCCTGAGTCCGCTCGGCATGCTCTGGCTGCAGAGCTTGGTGTCGTGCCCGATCTTTCTCGCGTTGCAAGCATCTCAAGGCCGCATTGCACCGATGCTGTCCGCCGGTTTCGCGGCGAGCGTCGCGTGGAGCGTCATCTTCGCGACGCTCGGCGGATGCGGTCTTTACTGGGCGTGTCTGCGGCGGACATCGTCTGCTCGCGTGACGAGCGTTCTGTTCCTCAGCCCGCCCGTCACGCTGATCTGGGCATGGGCGATGTTTCGCGAGCCGCTATCGTGGCTGATGGCTCTCGGCACGGTGATATCCGGCGCGGGAATACTTCTTGTCGTCAATCGCAGCAGCGCCGATGGCGGCTAGCGCGGGATTCGTGCGGCCCGCCCGCAAAGGCGAGCCATTCGACGCACGCGCGTGCAACCCGCGTCAGGCGAGCACAGGCGCCTTCCGCTTGCCCGCGCCTTGCTCATACGCATAGGCCAACGCGAGCAAGGCGCCTTCGTCCCACTGGCGCCCCACGAAGATGAGGCCGAACGGCGAGCCCGACGCGTAATAACCCGCCGGCACCGCGACGCCCGGCAGACCCGCGATATTGATCTCGCCCACGGTCGTTTCCTGAATGGTGTCCTTGCCGTGTAGCGGCGGAAGCTCGCAACGCATCTGCGGGAAGACGAGGGCATCGAGTCGTTGCTCGTCGAACACCTTGTCGAAGATACGCAGATAGCGCGCCTTCAGTGCGACGAATTCGGGCATCTCCGGCGGCAGCGACGGATTCGCCAGCGCGGCCTTGAAATCCGCCAGGTTATGCATGAAGTTCAACACGCCGTCCGGACCGAATGCGTCTTCGTCCTGCGTGGCCTGCGCGAACTCCGCGAAGGTGTTCAGCGCCGCGCCCTTGCCGAGCCGTTCGAGATACTTCTCGACATCGTAGGGAATGGATTCGAGACCGCGCGCATCGAAATTGGCCAGCGGCGCCGTCGTCTTGCGCAAATCGGCGAAGCCCGAGCCTTGAAACGGATCGTCGATCAGCGTCGCGCCGAGCGATACCAGTTCGCCCTTCGCGCGCTCGTACAACGCGGCGGCTTCGTCGGAAAGCGGCTGATTGCGCCACCCGGGACCGTAGAGCCCGATGCGTTTGCCCCGCAGCGCGTTGCCGTCCAGCGCGGCCGCATAGCCGCCTTCCGGTTGCCGGCCCACGCTCGCGAGCGTCTTCGGGTCTTCGCTCGTGTAGCCGGCGAGCACGTCGAGACACAGCGCGGCGTCTCTCACGTTGCGCGCGATCGGCCCGACGACATCGCGGTTGCCCGACAACGGCACCACGCCCGCATTCGGCACCAGACCGATGGTCGGTTTGATGCCCACGAGATCCTGCGCCGATGCGGGATTCTGGATCGATCCGCCGGTTTCCTCGGCGAGCCCCAGCACCGCCATGCCCGATGCCACCGCCGACGCCGTGCCCGCGCTGCTGCCGCCCGGTACGCGGTCGCGCATTAGGACATTGATCGTGGGGCCCGCCCAGCTATCGTTGGCGTGCGAGCCGGTGTGGCTCAGGATCGGCACGTTCGTCTTGCCGAGCAGAATCGCGCCCGCACGACGCATGCGCGCGACGACCGGCGCATCGCGCTCGGGCATCAGATCGACGCCGCCCGTCTTGCTGTACAGCTTCGACCATCCCGCGGTGGTCGGGAAGCCGACCATGTCCATCGGGTCCTTGATGACGACCGGCACGCCCGCGAGCGGCCCCAATGCTTCACCGGCCGCGCGCCGTTCGTCGATGCTGCGGGCATCGTCGAGCGCCGCCGGATTCAGAAAGATCAGCGCGTTATAGGTGCCGTTATGGCGCTCGATCCAGTCGAAGCAGGCCCGCGCCAGTTGCTCGGCCGTGAACTTGCCGCGCTTGAATCCGTCCTGCACGCTCTCGACCGTGAGGTTGACGAGATCGATGTCGATCGCACTGCGTGTTTCCATTCGATGCCCCCGTTGAGTTGCCCGGTTTGTCAGAGTTGAACGCCGCGCGTAAGCGCACCATCGACGACGATGTTCGCGCCGCTCACGAAGCTCGCCGCCGGACTCGCAACGAACGCCACCGCATTCGCGATCTCCTGCGGCTTGCCCATGCGGCCGGTCGGATTGAGCGCCAGCGCGCGTTCGAACAGCGCCGGATCGTTGTGCTCGATCCAGTCCCACACGCCGCCTTCGAAGTACACGTTGCCCGGCGAAACCGTGTTCGCGCGAATTCCCTTCGATGCGAGTTGATTCGCGAGCCCCTGCATGTAATGCACGAGCGCGGCCTTGAAGACGCCATAAGGTCCCGCAGCGAAGTCGATCTCGCGTCCCGATACGCTCGAAATCGCGACGATCGAAGCAGCCTTGCTCGCGGTGAGATACGGCATGGCGGCATCGACGAGATTGACCGTGCCGAGCAGATCGGTCTCGAACTCCTTGCGCCACGATTCGATGTCGTTGCCGATAGCAAGCGCGCTCACGTTGGCCACGAGGATATCGAGCCCGCCCCACTCGGCACCCACGCGCTCGACCCAGGCCTTGAGCGCCGCGCCATCCGACACATCGACGGCCGCGCCCGATGCCCGAGCGCCGCTCAGTTCGGACAGCGCGCTCGCAGTCGCCGCGACGCTGGCCGCGTCGCGTGCGCAAATGGCCACGTCGGCGCCCTCGGCAGCCAGCGTCCGCGCAATCGCGAGACCGATGCCCTTGGTTCCGCCGGTGACGATCGCCTTCAAGCCCTTCAGTTGCAGGTCCATGTTCGTCGCTCCTTTGTACGTCGATGAAAATGGCGGCACGACGCGCTCACTCCCGGTCGCGCCCGTCCTCCGTTGAAAGTCCGCGCGCGATCTGCAGGACTTCGCCCGCCTGAATGACGGAGTGGCAGATATCGTCGATGGTCACGCGCTTTTCCATCGCCTGCGCGCGCAACATGTCGTACGCTTCGCGCTCGCTCACGCGATGCATGATCATCAAAATGTTCTTGGCTTCCTGCAGATGCCGGCTGTCGAGCAGCTTCTGTTCGAGCCTCGCGATGCGTTGCGTATGCTGACGCGCGCGCCTCGCGTGATAGAGCGCCATCACCACGGTGGACAAGAGACCGGAGGCGCGAATGGGCGTCGTGACGATGCCGTCCGATCCCAGCTTGATGGCCTGATCGATGAACGTCGGGTTCTCATACGCCACCACGCAGATGACGGGCGGCGCATCCGGACCGCTCCACTCGCCCTTCGGCGCACGCTCTTCGGGCAGCAACGCGCGAAACACCAGATCGGTCTTCTCGGGCAGCGTGTCCGTGGGCGGCCAGCATCGCTCCACCTGAAAGCCCATGCGCCTCAGATGATTCGTGAGCGTCAGTCCGTCATCGTCATCGGGATGAAACACGACGACGCGCGCATTGCGCTCGAGAATCGAACCCGTCAGGCTTCGCTGGCCTCTGTCTGTTCGCGCGCTCACGTCAGTACTCTCGCGTGCTCAGCTTCGTGACCCAGTCCCCGAGCGTCTGACGCGTCATGTACGGATCGGGGCCGACGGCGAACTTGGACTCGCGCAGGATCGTGAACTGGCCGTCGGCATTCGCGCGGCCGATGCGCGGATAGAGCGCCATGTGATGATTGACCGGATCGATACGCACGCGGCCTTGCGGCGCAGCGTATTCCGAGCCGAGCAGATGCGGCATGATCGCGCCGATCTCGTCGGAGCCCGAGCGCGCGTAGGCTTCGGCGAACATGTGCATCTGATAGTACGCGGCCTCCCAGTTCATGTCGGTCGGGGTATCGGAGCCGTAGCGCGACTGATGATGCGCCACCGCGCGATGATTCTCTTCCGTGTCGATGCTCTGAAAATACGGCGCCGCCGTGATGTGCCCCGCCGCGATGCCACGCTGCATCGCGTGGATTTCCGTCTCCGATGTGTTCAGGCTGCCGATCGGCATGCGCGACGGATCGAAGTCCGCGTGCGCGTAGGCATCGTAGAGATACGGCACGGTCGCGCCGATGACCGTGCTGAAGATCCAGTCCGGCGACTTGCGCCGGATGTCCGCGACGACCTGTTCGAACTGCTCGCGCGTGGCGTCGAGCGAAAGATAGCGTTCGCCGAGGATCGCGCCTTCCGGATGCTGAAGCAGCAGCTCCTGCATGGTGCGGTTGCATTCGTACGGATAGACATAGCTCGAACCGACGAAATACACGCGCGCGCCGAACGTCTCCGTCATGAAGTCCGCGAGTTGCACGCCGTTCTGATTGGGCGACGCGCCGCTGTAGATGATGTTGTCCGAATACTCGAAGCCCTCGTACATCTGCGCGTAAATCAGCAGACGGTTGTGCTTTTCGACGACGGGCAGCATCGCCTTGCGGCTCGTCGATGTGTATCCGCCGAAAATCGTATTGACGCCGTCCTTCACGATCAGACGCTCCGCAAGCTCGCGGAACGCAGCCGGATCGGACGCGGGATCGTAGTGGACGGCGACGAGCTCGCGCCCGCCTATGCCGCCGCGCGCATTGATCTCTTCGACGGCGAGGCGCGCACCACGCCATTGAGACTGCTCGAGCAACGCGGTCGAGCCGCTCGTCGAGCACAACAGGCCCACTCGGATGGGATCGGACAAAGCCATTTCGTGACACGCTCTCGAATGCGCGCGGAACGGCGGCCCCGCGCGTGATACCAACTGCTCTGGATTCGTCTGACTGACGCGTTATTTGAGGTAGTGCTTGGCGACCATTGCGCCAACGGTATATTTTGGATCGACAAAATTGCCCAGTCGAACCTTGCCGACCTGACTCAGCATCATGTACGCGTCCCACTTGTCGAAGCCGTACTCCGCGGCCATCCACAGCACGAGTTCACGGTACGCGATGCGCGTCGCGTCTTCCAGCGGCCGCGCGCTGCCGATGCTCATCAGCGCATCTTCGTTTTCGAGGCGCGGCCAGTCGATCTGCCACTTCTTGATGAGATCGACGCGCACGGTCGTCGTGCTCTGATATTCGACAGCCGTGCCGCAGACTTCGCCGTCGCCCTGACAGGCGTGTGCATCGCCGATGAACAGCCGTCCGCCCGGCGAGCGCACCGGCAAGTACGTGATGCTGCCCGGCCCCATGTCGGGCACGTCCATGTTGCCGCCGTGATTGTCGGGGGTGAGCGAATTGATCGAATCGATTTCGGGTGAAAGACTCAGCGTGCCGATATGCGGCTTGTACGGCAGCGTGTTGCGTTTGCTCCAGTACACGTTTTCTTCGTCGATCTTGATCTTGCGCACCACTTCGGGCAGCGGCTCGTTCAGGAGCGCGGTGTAGTCCGTGCCCGTCAATCCGCCGAAGTTCGGGATCATGCAGCAGAAGCCGTGCGGATCGTCGCCGCGCGGCGCCATCTTTTCGATGTAGACGGCGACCACATCGCCCTTCTCCGCGCCCTCGATCATGATCGGCCCGTTCTGCGGATTGAGGAACGGCACCTGCAGCACTTGCGACGGCTTGTCCGTCTCCTCCCTGATCTTGCCTTCGAACGCGTCGCGCGTTTCCACGACGACGCGATCGCCGGGCTTCACATGCAAGACCGGCTGCGAGTACGGGCCGATCGTGTAGTGATACGTCTTCTGCATTTCCTCGGTCAGATGGTGCTCCACCGGCTCGCGATCGGCGCCGACGCCACGCTTCATCATGATCGAGTCTTCAAGCCATTTCATGTTTCGTCTCCGTCACAGTGCCAGATACTGGCGAATCAGTTGTTCGTCCGCGAGCTGCGCGGGGCTCAGCGTCTCGACGATGCGGCCCTTGTCCATCACGCAGCAGCGCGTCGCGATGCGTTCGACCATCCCCATGTCCTGCTCGACCAGCACCACGCCGATGCCCGTTTCACGCGCGATCTGCTGAAGCGTCTCGCCGATCAGATCGACGATCGATGGCTGGATGCCTTCGGACGGCTCATCGAGCAATACCACTTTCGGCGAACTGATGAGCGCCCGCGCGATCGCGAGCTGCTGCTGTTCGCCGCCGCTCATGGTTCCGGCCTTCTGCTGGTAGCGCTTCTTCAGAATCGGAAAATAGCCGACCACCTTGTCCTTCATCTGCGCCGCCTGCGCGCGATTCGCCTGCGCGCCGACCTGCATGTTTTCCGCGACAGTCAACGCGCCGAAAATCTCGCGGCCTTGCGGCACGTAGCCCATGCCCTTCTGCGCGCGAACATACGGCTTTTCGTGGCCGATGGATTCGCCATCGAGTTCGATGCTCCCCGCATCGAGATCGATCAGCCCGATCAACGCGCGCATCAGCGTCGTCTTGCCGACGCCGTTGCGCCCGATGAGCGCCAGCACTTCGCCCGCCCCGACGCTCAACGACACGCCGTTGAGCACGCGTCCGCCGCCGTATCCCGCTTCCACGCCCGACACTTGAAGCAACGCGCTCATTTCTTCTTCCCCAGATAGACTTCCGCGACATCGTCGCGTGCGAGGATCTCGTCGAGCGGGCCATCGGCGAGCAGGCTTCCTCCGTGCAACACCGTCACGCGCGACGCGATCTGCTTGACGAAGGTCATGTCGTGCTCGACCACCATCATCGTGAGACCCGCAGCCGACAGACGCTTGATGAGCTCGCCGGTCGCATGGGTTTCCTCGACGGACATGCCGGCGACGGGTTCATCGAGAAAGAGCAGCTTCGGACGCAGCGATACGGCCATCGCGATTTCGAGCCATTGCTTCTTGCCGTGCGACAGATTGCGCGCGAGCACATGTTCCTCGTTTTCCAGCATGAAGCGCTGCAAGAGTTCATCGAGGCTTTCGGGGCGATCGTCCTTCGCGCGATGCAGCGACAGTTGCAAGTGCTGACGCACGCTCAGGTCCGGGAACACGCCGGGAATCTGGAACTTGATGCTCATGCCCATGCGAATGCGTTCGTGCGGCAGCACATGACTCATGTCCTGGCCGAGAAACATCACGCTGCCTTCCGACGGCCGGTGCTCCCCCGTGATGAGCTTGAAGAACGTGCTCTTGCCCGCGCCGTTCGGCCCGATCACGCAGCGAATCTCGCCTGCATCGATGCGGAAGTCGATGCCGTTGATGACGTGCGCGCCGCCGAAGTGCTTCTTGAGTCCGCGCGTTTCCAGCAGCGTGGTCATGACTTGCCCTCCTCCCGTTTGAGACATGCGCCGCCGCGAGGCGCATCCTGACCCGCGCGGCCCTGCATACGCCGCAGATGCCGCGCGACGAACGGCAGCAGACCTTCCGGCGCCGCGAGCACGACGATCAACAGGATCGCGCCGAGCAGGATCAGCGCGTACTGGCTGCCGTACACCGCGAGATTCTGCGAAAGCCACACGAGGAGCGCCGTGCCGAGAATGGTCCCGCCGATGCTCTTTCTGCCCGACGTCGCCACCCAGATCACAGGCATGGCGGCGGACGTGAGGCCCATCGTCGAGGGCGTGATGTAGGAGCCCCAGATCGTGTACAGGGCGCCCGACAATCCGCCGAGCGCGCAGCCGAGCACGAACACGAGCAACTGATGCCGGCGGATATCGACGCCCAGCATCTCGGCGCGCTGCGGATTCTCGCGAATGGCGATGAGCGTGAGGCCGAACGTGCCGTCGAGCAGCTTGCGCATCGCGGCATAGACGACGATCAGCAGAATCAGCACGAGGTAGTAGAAGCTCGCGTTTTCCAGCGTGAGCGGTCCGCCCGGCCAGGGAACCGTGAGCGGCGGCATGCCGCCCATGCCGTTGTAGCCGTTCAGGCGCGCTTCGCCGATCGCCCATTGCGGACCGGCCGTCTGCGACATGAACGTTTCGAGCACGAGCGTCACCGACAACGTGACGATGCCGATGAACACGCCCTTGATGCGGCCATAGAAGATCATGTAGCCGATCAGCGCCGCCGCGACGATGCTCACCACCAGTCCCGCGCCGAGACCGAGCCACGATTCGAACCAGGCATCGCCGTAATTCAGCGTGAAGATGCCGTAGCTGTAGCCCGCCAATCCGAAGAAGGCGGTCTGCCCGAAGGACAGGATGCCGCCATAGCCCCACATTGCGGCGAGGCCGACCGCGCCGAACGCCCACAACAGGCAATACGCGAGATTGCCGCTCGTTGTGGCATCCACGACGAGCGGCAGCGTGAGCGCCACGAGCCAGGGCACGTAGTGCGCCGCGCGAGTCGTGGCGCTCGCGGGAGATAGCCGCGAAGGCTCTTTCGTTTGCTTCACATTGCCTCCTAGCGCGCGCGGGAAAAGAGGTTGCCGAGACCTTGCGGCATCAGCCGGATCACGACGATGACCGTCACCAGCAAGCCGATCTGCCCGAACAACTGACCATACGAGGCCGTGAGCGCGGTCTGGATGACGGCGAGCACGGCCGCGGCGGGCGTCGTCCCCGCGATCACGTTCGCGCCGCCGACGACCACCGACACGAACGCCTGCACGATGAAGTTGCTGCCCATCGTCGGCACGGCGGTCATGGTCGGCGCATAGAGCGCGCCGGTCAGGCCCGCGAGTCCCGCGCCGAGCGCGAACGTCAGCGTATAGAGACGGTCCGTGCGCAGGCCGAGACATTGCGCGATGCTGGCGTTCTGGATCGTCGCGCGGGCGCAGACGCCGTAGTTCGTCTTGAAGAACAGCAGATAGAGCGCGAACAGGATGGCCAGGGCGATGCCGGGCAGCACGGCGCGGTACGTCGAAAACGAATAATCGCCGAGCGAGAACGATCCGAACGGCGTGCCGATGCCTTCTATCGAAGGTCCGGCGACGAGCAGCATGGTCTGCTGCACGATGAGGCTGATTGCCCACGTCGCCACGACGGAATCGAACAAGCGGTCGTACAAGTGGCGAATCACGAGCCGCTCGATCACCACGCCCGCGAACGCCGCCGCGAGCGCCCCGAGCAGCATGGCGAGAGGAAGCGGCAAGCCGCGCTTGGCCGCGATGATCGTCACGTAGGCGCCGCACATGATGAACTCGCCATGCGCGAGATTGATGACGCCCATCATGCCGAAGATGACCGCGAGACCGAGCGCCGCGAGCACCAGATAGGCGAAGCTGTCGCCGAACTGATAGACGAGCGAATAGAGAACCGAAAAGGTGGCCATGCATGCTCCACGTTCAAGAGACCTGCGCGCGCCCGTCGTGTGCGGCGCGCGCGCCGGCCCGGATCAGGACGATCAGGACTTCTTGGGCAGGTTCGACGGCGTGTACTGGCGATGATCCGGCTTGTTGGGCAGATCGCAGCCCACCTTGCCGAGCCAGTACGGCTGGACGTCGTCCCAGACCTTCGGAATATCGACCGAGTGATCGTCCTTCACATGCACGAGGTAAATGGTGTGGCTCGCGTGATGGCTCTTCGGGTCCATGCACACCTTGCCCTGCGCGCCTTCCGTGCAGATGCCGCTTTCGAGCGCCTTGCGCACCGCGTCCTGATTCGTCGTCTTGGCTTTTTCGACGGCGGCCTTGTAGAGATAGATGGCGTCGTACGCGTTCGCTGCCTCCTGATTGATGTACGGCTCGTTCGGGAACTTCGCGTGGAAGCGCTTCTTGAAGTCGTTGCTGGCGGGCGTATCGACTTCTTCGACGTAGTTCGCCGTCACGTACATGTCCTTCAGCGCAGGCGGTTTGAAGCGCTTGTGCTCATACGCCTGACCGACGTTGACCGAACTCGCCATCGGCAGATTCAGATGTGCCGACGCCTGCTGCTCGTAGTACGACGCCTGATTCGCGCCGACCAGCAACGTCACCACGAAGTCGGGCTTCGCCTTCTGGATGTTCTGGATCGTCTGTCCGAACTGCGATACCGACAGCGGAATGAATTCCTCGCCGGCCATCGTGCCGCCGTTCTCCTTGACGATGTTGCGGACCCACTCGGCGGAAATCTGCCCGAAGTTGTAGTCGGCGGCGATGGTGTACACCTTCTTGCCGTACTTCTGCATCATCCACGGGATCAGCGTCGAGAATTGCTGTTCGGGCACGGCGCCCGTGACGAACGTGTTGGTATCGCACACGCCGCCTTCGTACTGATTGTCGTACCAGTAAAGCTGTTTCGCGCGGTCCATGATCGGCCGAATCGCTTCGCGAGATGCGCTCGAGAATGCGCCGAAGATCACATCGGGCTTGTCCGTCTGAACGAGACGCCGTGCCAGTTCCTGGAACTTGGTGTTGTCGGATTGCGTGTCGTAGGCGATCAGCGAGACCGGACGTCCGAGGATGCCGCCCTTCGCGTTGATCTCATCGACTGCGAGTTGCGTGGCGTGAATCTTCGGAATGGTCGCCAGTGCGAAGTTTCCCGAGGCATCTTCCAGCAGGCCGATCTTCACGGGATCGGCGGCACTCGATGCGAGCGAAGTCAGTGCAAGTCCTGCGGTAAGGGCGAGACGCATCCAGCCCGACGGCTTCAGCAACATGCGGATTCTCCAGAAATGAGCGCTAGAACAGGGGGAAAAACGCGGACAAAAAAAAGCCCCCTGACGAACCGCGGGTTCGTCAGGGGGCTTCTGTGCCGGATCCTCGGGCGGACATCTTTGTCAGGCCGCGAGGTATGGAGCCCAGTCTAATGCGTCAAATTTTTCCTTGTCAACGGTGGACAAAAATCGCCGGATGGCCGAAATCGCACGCGCGGCACAGGCGCCGGTGAAGCGGCGGGCCGGACGATATGCATAAA
Organism: Caballeronia sp. NCF2; assembly: GCF_023631205.1. Classification (NCBI taxonomy): domain Bacteria; kingdom Pseudomonadati; phylum Pseudomonadota; class Betaproteobacteria; order Burkholderiales; family Burkholderiaceae; genus Caballeronia; species Caballeronia sp. NCF2. Next base: position 19,378 of record NZ_JALQDN010000062.1, read on the forward strand.
TCCTATTCCGGATAGCCCCTGAATCCGCCGAAAGTCCGCTTCTATACTGGCATTCCATACCTTCACGAGGAGACGAAACGATGTTGATGGACGCCAAGGACTCGGTCTACAGTCCGACACAGGACGACCTGATTTTTCCGCAAGAACCGACGTTTTCGAGTTCCGCCGAGGAACGCCGCTATCGCAAGGAGCATCTCGCGGCCGCGTGCCGGATCTTCGCGCGTCATGGCTTCAGCTTCGGCTTCGGAGGCCATCTGACGGTGCGCGATCCCGAGCATCCGGAGCTTTTCTGGACCAATCCGATGTGCGTGCCGTGGTCGCGCACGAAGACATCGCAACTGGTGCTCGTCGATCATTCGGGCACGGTGATCGAAGGCAAGTACGCCGTGAATCGCGCGGGCTATGTGCTGCATTCGGCGATTCACTCGGAGAACCCCGACATCATCGGCTCGTGTCACGCGCATACCGTCAACGGCGACGCCTGGGCCGCGATGGGCAAGCCGCTCGACTACGTGACGCAGGACGCGTGCATGTTCTACGGCAGCCATACGGTGGTGCGCGATGGCGCGGGCAAGGTGCCGGTCGCGAATGAATCGGGCAATCCGATCGCGCGCGCCTTCAACGATCACAAGGCCATCATCCACCAGAATCACGGGCTGCTGACCGCGAGCCGTCACAGTATCGACGATGCCGTGTGGACGTTCATCGCGCTCGATCATTGCTGCAGGATGCAACTGCTGATGGACGCGGCCGAGTCGCGCCCGATCGAGATCGATCCGGAGTTCGCGGAGTATTCGCATCGCCATCTGGGCAATTCGTTCATCAGCTGGCTGCATTTCCAGACCATGCTCTACGAAATCAACGAGCAGGAGCCGGATTACCTCGACTGACCCATCGGTGTGCGAGGTACGGCGGCGGGATGCGCCATGTCGCAACTTGCCCGCGCATGCCGCCCGAGAGCGCTCAAGAAAATCTATATTGGAGACACGCATGGACGCGCTATATGGCGAAGAAGCCGTCAGACAGACGGACATGAGCCGCACTTACTACCGAGCCTACTGGCGGCTGCTGCCGCTATTGCTGATCTGTTATCTCGTTGCCTATCTCGACCGCGTCAACGTTGGCTTTGCGAAACTGCAGATGCTCGACGCACTGCGTTTCGACGACGCGATCTACGGCCTCGGCTCGGGCATCTTCTTCGCGGGCTACTTCTTCTTCGAGGTGCCGAGCAACCTGATCATGCGCCGTGTCGGCGCGCGTAAGTGGATCGCCCGCATCATGCTGACGTGGGGCGTCATCTCGGCGGCGATGATCTTCGTGCAGACGCCGATGCAGTTCTACATCGCGCGCTTTCTGCTCGGCGCCGCCGAAGCCGGTTTCGCGCCCGCGATCATGTATCTGCTCACGCTGTGGTTTCCGGCCCGCTATCGCGGCCGCGCGATGTCCATCTACGTGATGGGCGCGCCGCTCGCGTTCGTCGTCGGCGGTCCGATCTCCGGCTACATCCTGCATGCGTTCTCCGGCAACGCGCATATGGCTGCGTGGCAATGGCTTTTTCTGATCGAAGCGATTCCGGCCGTCGTGCTCGCGTTCGTCGTGCTTGCCTTTCTCGATGACGATCCCGCGCGCTCGCGATGGATCAGCGAGGACGAGCGCTCGAACGTGCTGGCCGAAATTCGCGCGGAGAACGCTGGCAAGATCGATCATCCGAGCGTGCGCGCGTTTCTCGCCAACCGGAAGCTGTGGTGGTTCTGCGCTATCTTCTTCTGCCTCATCATGGGCCTCTACGCGCTCGGCTTCTGGATGCCCTCGCTCATCAAGCGCAGCGGCGTGACCGATCCGTTGTCCATCGGCCTGTATTCGGCGGTGCCGAACGTCGTGGCGGCGATCGCGCTGTTCGTGTCGAATCGCAGCGCCGACCGCACCGGCGGACGCCGCGCGCATTTCGCCCTCTTCATGCTGATCGGCGCGGTTGGACTGGCCACGAGCATGTGGCTTTCGGCAGGCCCGATCATGACGACGCTATGTCTGTCGATCGCGGCGGCGGGCGTCTATTCGTGCGTCGCGCTCTTCTGGGCGCTGCCGACGAGCCTCTTCGTCGGCGCATCGGTCGCGGCGGCGCTCGCGTTCATCAATTCGGTCGGGAATATCGCGGGCTTCGTATCGCCTTATCTCGTCGGCATGCTCAATGTGATGGTCGGTCACGCGGAAATCGGCATGTACGTGATCTCCGCGTTTCTCGTGCTCGGCGCGGCGATGACCATGCGTCTGCCGAAGACGCTCGACGACAAGTGAAACGCCGGCTCAGGCGGCCCACGGCGGCCGCTTGAGCCTTTCCGTCACGTAGTCGATGAACGCCCGCACACGCGGATGCAGCGACGAGTCGCGCGGATACAGCGCATAAATCGCGGTTTCGTCCTTCGGCTGGAAGTCGGTCAAGAGCGGCACGAGCATGTTGCTGCGAATCGACGGAAGCACCATATGCTCGGCCATGCGCGTGATGCCGACGCCAGCGAGGCACATGTACACCGAGCTCACGCCGCTGCTCGTCTGAAAGTTGCCGTCGATGAGCATGGACGTGCGCTCGCCATCGACCATGAAGGGCCAATGGTTGAGATGATCCATCGGCGGCTCCCACATCAGGCAATTGTGGTTGACGAGATCCGCCGGCACCGAAGGCACGCCGTGCCGCGCGATATACGAAGGCGACGCGGTCACGACGCGTTGCAGATGACACAGCTTGCGGCTGACGAGATTCGAGTCCTGCAGGCTTCCCATGCGGATCGCGACATCGAATCCTTCGCCGATCACATCCGCGAGCGTATCCGACAGCGACAGGCGCACCCGCAGGCCGGGATAGCGCTCCAGAAAGCCCGGAATGAGCGGCACGATCTGATCCATGCCGAACGAAGTCGCCACCGTCACGCGGATACTGCCGGTCATGTGCTGACCCGCGCGCGCGAGTTGGGCTTCGCCGGTGTCGATGTCGTCGAGAATGCGCTTGCACAGCGCGAGATATTCGTTGCCTTCCTGCGTGACCTGCAGACTGCGCGTCGAGCGCCTGAGCAGCGCGACGCCGAGGCGCTTTTCGAGCGCCGAGACCGCGCGGCTGACATACGGCTGCTGAAGGTTGAGCATGAGCGCCGCAGCGGTGAATCCGCCGGTTTCCGCGACGGCCTTGAAAATCCTCATTTCGACGAGGCGTTCGTCCTTCATGTACTCGGTGCGGCCTAAGCGATGATCAACCAGCGATCTTAGCCAGCGGCTGCTTACTTCTATATCGGGAGTTGCACGGGTATGGATTCCCGGCCGATTCGAGCGGCTCGAGCACGGGCTCGCGACCTCAGAAACCGTCTCGCCAACCGTCTTCAGACGGTGCTCGCCGCGCGCTTCACGCCGTTTCCGACCAAAAGACCCAAGTCGTAAGCGCGTTCGAGCGCGCGCCCGAGTTCCTCGACGCGACACATGCGGATGTCCGCGCTCGGCTTGCCGATCGGATCGAACGATTGAATGCCTAGCTCGTCGCGCGCGATTGTCAACAGCGGCTCTGAATGAGCTTCAGTCTTGTTGCGGTAGGTCATTGTTTGCGCTCCTTTCTCTTGCATTTGTTACTTAACAAGATTAGGAGCGCGAGCCCCCGTTACCTGCGACGGATCGCCGCGATTCGAATGTCGTCTCTAGAAATCGTCATTGCGCCGCGAAACAATAGCGCGCTTTTTGCCGCCACTGCTCTTGAAAGCAGAACGCGGCGTTTCAGAATCCGAATCGATGTGGGCATTCCGGCACGTACTGCGCGCTTTTGCGAACGCACATCCATTCGGTCAGCGAATCATGGAGCCGTTGCCTATGATTGATCTCAGGCCGGTTCCAGCTCATCGTCAAAGGACAAGGAGTCGTTCACATGAAAGCTCCTCAACGTTTGGCACGAATCGAGTTGATAGCGCCGTTGTCAGGCGTGATGGTCCAACTCGACACCGTGCCCGATCCAGTTTTCGCGCAGAAGATGGTCGGCGACGGCGTATCGATCGATCCCACTTCGGACGAATTGCTCGCCCCGCTCTCGGGGACAGTCACGCAGCTGCATCGAGCGGCGCACGCGGCGACGATCACCGGCGAAAGCGGTCTCCAGGTGCTGATCCACATCGGCCTCGACACCGTGATGCTGCGCGGGGAAGGCTTCACGCCGCTCGTCAAGGAAGGCGACACCGTCACGACCGGCCAGCCGCTGATCCGCTTCGATCCGGTCGTCGTCGGCGCGCGGGCCGTGAGCCTGCTCACGCAGATGGTCATCGCCAACGGTGAGCTCGTGACCCGCTACGTGCCCGCCACGGGCCTCGTCACGGCGGGCAAGGACGTCGCGTTGACGGTCGAATTCGTCGGCGCCGCCGCGGACGACGCGAGCGGCGGCCCAGCAGGCGCCATCCGGTCAGACGAAATCACGCTGCCGAATCCGCAAGGCCTGCACGCGCGGCCCGCTGCGGTATTCGCCGCCGAAGCCAAGAAATACAAATCCGACATTCGCGTCCTGCGCGGCGACGACAGCGCGAACGCGAAATCCGTCGTCGCGCTGATGGCGCTCGCGACGAGCTTCGGCGACAAATTGCGCGTCGAGGCCGCCGGCCCCGATGCCGGCGAAGCCGCCGCCGCGCTCGCGCGCCTGCTCGCGTCGGGCTCGGGCGAAAAGCCCGGCGACGCGCCCGCGCCCGCCGTTGCCGCGGCCGAACCGGTCGCACCGGCGCGCGCCCCGTCCACGAACGCCAACGAATTCACGGGCGTCTCCGCGTCGCCGGGACTCGCGGTCGGCAAGATCGTGCAGTTCCGCCGCGAAGTCATCGACGTGGCCGAGGCGGGCGAATCGCCGCAACGCGAACGCGCACGGCTCGACGCCGCGCATCACGAAGCGCGTCAGCAAATCGAGGCGCTGAAGGCGAATCTGACCGATCCGTCCAAGGCGCAGATCCTCGACGCGCACCTCGAACTGCTCGACGATCCCGATCTCACCGACGCGGCCATCGCCGGCATCAGCGACGGCAAGAGCGCGGGTTTTGCGTGGCGCGCCGCGTTCGAGACGCAGGCGAGCAATCTGGAGAGGGTCGACAACGCGCTTCTGCGCGAGCGTGCGGGCGATATCCGCGATGTCGGCCGCCGCGTGCTGGCGCTGCTCGCGGGCGTAAAGCAGGCGCATATCGACGTGGCGGACGAATCGATCCTCATCGCCGAGGAGCTTTCGCCCTCGGACACGGCCTCGCTCGATCGCAGCAAGGTGCTCGGTTTCTGCACGACGACCGGCGGCGCGACGAGTCACGTCGCGATTCTGGCGCGCTCGCTCGGCATTCCGGCGATCTGCGGCATCGACGAAGATGCGCTGCAATTGTCCGATGGCACGCTCGTCGTGCTCGACGGTTCGCACGGCAGCCTGCGGCGCAATCCCAGTGCGGACGATCTGGCCAAGGCGCGCGAGCGCATCGACCGTCAGACGAAAAAGCGCGAGGAAGAGAAAGTCGCCGCGAGCAAGCAGGCCGTCACGGCGGACGGGCATCGCGTCGAAGTCGTTGCAAATATCCGGAATGCGCAGGAAGCGCGCGATGCGGTCGCGGCGGGCGCGGAAGGCGTCGGACTGCTGCGTTCCGAATTTTTGTTCGATAACCGCGACACCGCGCCGTCGGAAGACGAACAGGCCGCCGAATATTGCGCCGTGGCCGAAGCGCTCGGCCGCGAGCGTCCGCTCGTCGTGCGAACGCTCGACGTCGGCGGCGACAAACCGCTGTCGTACCTGCCGCTGCCGAAAGAGGACAACCCGTTCCTCGGGCTGCGCGGCGTGCGCGTGAGCCTCGATCGTCCCGATATGTTCCGCACGCAATTGCGCGCGATTTTGCGGGCCGCGCCGATCGGCAATCTGCACATCATGTTCCCGATGGTCGCGTCCATCGAGGAAGTGCGCGCCGCCAAGCGGCTTCTTCAGGAAGAAGCCGGCGATCGCATCGACAGCGTCAAGGTCGGCGTGATGATAGAAGTGCCGTCCGCCGCGCTCATCGCCGAGCCGCTCGCGCGCGAAGTCGATTTCTTTTCCATCGGCACCAACGATCTGACGCAGTACACGGTCGCGATGGATCGCGGACATCCGAAGCTCGCGAAACAGGCGGACGCGCTGCATCCGGCGGTGCTGCGTCTGATCGGCATGACCGTCGATGGCGCGCACAAGCATGGCAAGTGGGTCGGCGTGTGCGGCGGCATCGCGTCCGATGCGATGGCGGTGCCGGTGCTCGTCGGCCTCGGCATCGACGAGCTGTCGGTCAGCGTGCCTGCCGTCGGCTCGATCAAGGCGCAACTCGCGCGCCTCACGATGGACGAAGCCCGCCAGCTCGCGGCAAAGGTAATCACGTTGGGCACGGCCGCCGAAGTGCGCGCCCTGCTCGCCCCGTACGCGGAATAAGCGGAACAAGCGGAGACAAAAAAATGTTCAAAAACGCATTCGGCGTGGTGCAGAAGGTCGGCAAGTCGCTGATGCTGCCGGTCGCGGTGCTGCCCGTCGCCGGCCTCTTGCTCGGTCTCGGCGCGACCGATTTTCATGGCTACGTGCCCGCCATCATCCTCGAACTGATGAAGAACGCCGGCGACGTGATCTTCGGCAATCTGCCGTTGATCTTCGCGATCGGCGTGGCGCTCGGCTTCACGGAAAACGATGGCGTATCGGGAATCGCGGCGACCATCGGCTATCTCGTGATGACGGCGACGCTCGGCGTCATCGCGAAGCTCGAAGGCGTCGAGCCGACGATGATCATGGGCATTCCGTCGATTCAGACCGGCGTGTTCGGCGGCATTCTCGCGGGCGGTCTCGCGGCGTGGATGTTCAACCGCTATTACCGCATCACGCTGCCAGCCTATCTCGGTTTCTTCGCCGGCAAGCGCTTCGTGCCGATCGTCACGGCCATCGGTGCGATCGTGCTCGGCGCGGTGCTGTCGGTCGTGTGGCCGCCGATCGGCGGTGTCATCAAGGCGTTCTCGCAATGGGCGGCGGTCTCCGATCCCCGCACCGCGGCGACCGTGTACGGTTTTGTCGAACGTCTGCTGATTCCGTTCGGTTTGCATCACATCTGGAACGTTCCGTTTTTTTTCGAGGCGGGCAGCTTCCTCGATCCGACGACAGGCAAGATCGTTCATGGCGACATCAACCGTTTCTTCGCCGGCGATCCGACCGCGGGCATTCTGTCGGGCGCCTTCCTGTTCAAGATGTTCGGCCTGCCCGCCGCCGCGATCGCGATCTGGCATTGCGCCAAACCCGAAAAGAAGGTCGCGGTCGGCGGCATGATGGTGTCGGCAGCGCTGACTTCCTTCCTCACCGGCATCACGGAGCCGATCGAGTTCGCGTTCCTGTTCGTCGCGCCCGTGCTGTACTTCATTCACGCGTGTCTCGCGGCGTCGGCGCAATTCGTCGCCAATACGCTGAACATGCACATGGGCTTCACGTTCTCGCAAGGCGCGATCGACTTTTTGATGTTCAACCTGATCGGCAACAAGGCGACGCACGCGTGGTACGTGTTCATCCTCGGGCCGATCTATGCGGCGATCTATTACGTCGTGTTCCGTTTCGTGATTACGCGCTTCAATCTCAAGACGCCGGGACGTGAGGACGATACGGCGGCCACTGCCGCGGTAAGTTCCAGTGGCGTCGGCGGACGCTCGCGCGATCTCGTGCTCGCGTTCGGCGGCCGCTCGAACATCAAGAGCCTCGATGCGTGCATCACGCGCCTGCGGATCACGGTGAACGATCCGTCGCTCGTCGATGATGCAAGGTTGAAGGCACTCGGCGCTGCGGGCGTCGTGCGCGTCGGCAACGGCGTGCAGGCGATTTTCGGGCCGCTGTCGGAGAACATGAAGACCGACATGCAGGACTATCTGAAGACCGCGGGAAGCGACGCCGATCTGCCAGTGGCGGGCGCAGCATCCACCGCCACAGCTTCCGACGCGATGAGCGCCCCGGCTGCGGCGCCCGCGCAGGATGCAGCGCAGCAGAAGGCGCGCGCGGAAAAGATTCGCGCGGCGCTGGGCGGCGCGGCCAATATCCTCAAGCTCGAACCGCTCGCGGCCACGCGCTTGCGCGTCGCGCTCGGCGATGCGTCGCGGCTCGACGGCGCCGCGCTGAAAGCGGCGGGCGTGCCGGCGACGCAGCCGCTTGCCAACGGCGAAGTCGATCTGATCGTTGGACTCGAAGCGGAGAACCTTGCGGGCGCGATGCGTTGATTCACGCGGGCACGTCGCCCGAGCGCGGCTTTTCCACGGCGTAGTAAGCGAGGCACCCCGCCACGACGCCCCAGAAAGCCGCGCCGATACCAAGCAAGGTCACGTCGCTGAGCGTAACGACGAACACGATCATCGCGCTCAGCGGCAACGCCGAACGAAACGCGCTGACGAAAGACTTTTCGAGCACGCCCATCATCGCGAGCCCGGCGAGAATCGCGATATACGCGCCGGGCAGATTCGCCAGCAGAAACACATATGCCGTGGCGAACACGCCGATCGCCACGCATATGACGCCCGCGATCAACGCGCCGATGTAATGCCGGCCATGCGTGCCGCCCGACACGAGAATCGCATTGCTCGGCCCCGCAAGCACCGAAGGACAGCCGCCGAACGGCGCGGTGATCGCGCTCAGTACGCCGCTATAGATCGTCACGAGCCGCAACGACGTGCGATATCCCGATGCCCGCGTCACCGCGATTCCCTGCGCGTTCTGCACGAAAATCACGGTGATGAGCATCGGCAACAAGAGTTGCGAGATCGCGTGAATATCGAAGCGCGGCGCGACGAGCGCAGGCGTCGCCGTCCATGCGCCGCCGCTGTGACTCGGCAAACGGAAGCCCGTTGCGAAGAGAATCGCCGCGCCTGCCAGCATCGCGCCGATGAGCGGCGGCATGGGCGCTGCGTTGCGTCGCTCGAGCCACATCAGCCCGAAGAACGCGATCGACATGCTGGCGCCTATGAGCGGCGCGGCTATCGTCGAATGCACGACGGCCAGCACGTACTTGATGAAGAGTCCGGCGATCATCGCCATGACGATCGCCATGGGCACCCATCGGTCGAGCAGCGCGACGAGGTTCGTCACGCCGAGCACGAGCAGCACCGCGGCGCACACGAGATACGTGCCCACGGCTGCGCCGAATCCGTATTGCGCGATCACCGGCGCGGCGAGAATCGCGCCGGGAATCGTCCACAGAAAGAGCAAAGGCTGACGCGTCTTCCAGCTGATGACGATGCTCGCCAGCCCGTTCATTCCGATCGACGCGAACAGCCACGACGATGTCTGCGCGAAGCTCAAGCCGCCCTCGCGCGACGCGGCGATGATGATCGCGACCGGTCCCGTCGCGGAAAAGGTCATGCTCGCGAACGCAAGCGAAAAGTACAAAAGCCATGACCGGCCGATGCCGCTATCGGAAGCGCCGCCAACAGACATGTGTCTCGCTCGAACGGAAGCGTTTTCTCGCGTCGGCATCGACGCAAGAAAATGCTGCGGATTGAAGGGCCGGCCTCAATGCGCCGTCGATTCGGCATGTACGGGCGCACGCCATGCGAGACCGATGATCACGCCGAGCACGCAAAGCGCGCCAATGTACCAGGCGGGGGCCATCGTGATGCCCTGCCGCCCTACCAGAAACGAGGCGATTGCGGGCGCGGTGCCGCCGAAGATCGCATACGCCGTGTTGTACGAGAGCGCGAAACCGGTGAAGCGCACTTCCGGCGGAAAGCTCTTCACGATGATGTAAGGCCCGAGCGTGATCGTCCCGATCAGGAAGCCGCCGAGGATATACAGCGCCCACACGGACTGACTGCCCGCGTTCAGGTTCATGTAGAACGCGCCGGTGACGAGCAGCATCGCGACACTGCCGATCGCATACGCGCGCCCGCCGCCGATCTTGTCGGCTGCCCATCCAGCGAAGGTGCTGCCGACGATCAGCCCGAAGATCGACCACGAGTTGTTCGTGAAGACATCCTTCGGCGCGAAGTGGAACTGCGATTGCAGGAACGTCGGCGTGTAGAGGAAGTACAGCACGAAGATGCCGGAGAACACCCACGTCGCCAGCAGCGAGACGATTACCGCGCCGCGATGCTCTTTCAGCACGACCGCGAGCGGCAGACGCGCATCCGCTTCACGCTTCGCACGCAGCGCTTCGAACACCGGCGTTTCCTGCAGATAGCGGCGCAAATAAACGGAGATCAGACCGAACGCGCCGCCCGCGATGAACGGCAGACGCCAGCCCCAGCTCTTCAGATCCGCCGGCTCCATGTTGCCGATGAGGAACTTCGCCGACAGCGCGCCGAGCAGAATGCCGGTGCAAAGACCCGACATCAGAAGACCGCATGCGAGACCGATACGATCGCGCCTCACATGCTCGGAGCAGAAGATCCACGCACCCGGCACTTCCCCGCCGACCGAAAGACCCTGCAAAACGCGGCACAAGAGAAAGAGCAACGGCGCGACGATGCCGAGCGTCGCATAGCTCGGCAACAAGCCGATGAGCAACGTCGGCGCGGCCATGAGAAAAAGGCTCAGCGCGAACATCTTCTTGCGGCCGATGCGATCGCCAAAGTGCGCGAAGAAGATGCCGCCGATCGGACGCACGAGATAACCCGCTGCGAAGATGCAGAACACTTCGAGCTGCGCGAGCCATTCGGGCGTCTGCGGCGGAAAGAACACGGTGGCGAGCAGCTTCGTGAAGAACACCGCGACGATGAAGTCGTAGTACTCCAGCGCGCCGCCTAGCGACGCCAGCATCAGCGTCTTGATATCGTTGCGTGACATCGACCGCCCATGAATGGCGACGTCGTCCGTCTGTACCGGGGTAGAACTCATCTTTGGCTCCAAACTCTGAGTGAGGTGACGTTCAACGCATTCGCCATTTAATCAGCATGCTGATTATTCATGCGCGCCTTCTTCACCTGCGCATGACCCTGTGCGACGCATCGTTCTATTGACTTCGCGTATTGACTTCAATCATTGACATCCGGCGCTCCAGCCATCAGCATTTCGTCAGTACGCTGACGGATAGATTTGTATCCGGAAAAAATTGGGAGCGCAACTGTGATTGCACCTACAATCTTTAGATTCCTGCGTGGCAAAACTTCTTCGATAAAGGGTTAAGGATGAGTACCGTTGCCGATAAAAAAGCTGCTGTTTCCGATGGCGGCATCGAGACCGGACACTTGTGGCAGCGGCCGGGGTTTCTGATCCGGCGGCTCAATCAGATCCATATCGCGCTCTTCTTCGAGTGCTGCAAGGACTTCGCCATCACGCCCGTGCAGTACGGCTTGCTGACCACATTGAGCGAGCGGCCCGGTCTCGACCAGACATCGCTGTGTGCGGAAGTGGGCGTCGATCGCACGACGATGGCCGACGTGCTGCGCCGTCTGGAGGAACGCGGACTCGTCAAGCGCGAGCCGAGTCCGCACGACGGGCGCCTCAAGATCGCGAACATCACGGCGAAAGGACGCCGCACGATGAAGGACATGTACGGCAGCATGCGTGAAGCTCAAGTCAGATTCCTTGGCCCGCTGAGCCCCGAAGATCGCGCTCATTTCGTGCGAATGATGATGCAGCTCGTCGAAGGCAATAATCAGTACGGCCGCACTTCCCTCAAGCATTTCGACTGACTATCGCGTGATATCGCGGCGGTACGTTTCGGGCACGAAGAGCGCGCCGACCGCGAACGACACTACCGCGATCACGATCGGATACCAGAGCCCGAAGTAGACGTTGCCGCGCGCCACAGCCATCGCCGAAACCACGAACGGCAGCATTCCGCCGAACCAGCCCGAACCCAGATGGAACGGCAACGATAGCGACGTATATCGAATGCGCGCCGGAAACAGCTCGACCATGAATGCGGCCATCGGGCCATAGACCATCGCGAGATAAAGCAGCAGAAGCCACATCAGAAATACGACCATTGGCGCGTTGATTTTCGATGCATCCGCATGCGCCGACCAGCCCGAGGCGATCAACGCCTTTTCCAGTTCGCGTTTGTCGCTTCCATGAACGACGATCGAGCCGATTTGCGTCGATGCCGCTTCTCCCGCTTGCAACGGAGCGCGGTCATACGAAACACCCGATGCGCTGAGAAACGAGCGTATGCGATCGCATTCCGTCACTGGCGCGGAGAACAGCGTAAAGCGGCAATCGTCCGCGTGGACCGTGACAGGTGCGCGCTTCTGAAACGCTTCCAACCGAGGATTCGCGTAGTGCGTGAGCGCATGAAAGATCGGTTGCGTCGTCGCGGCGAGCAACAGGCACGCGAGCATCATGATCCACTTTCGTCCAATGCGATCCGATAGCCAGCCGAACACGAGGTAGAACGGAAATACCGCGATCAATGCAATCGCGAGGAACAGGTTCACCGTATTGGGCGCGACTTTCAGCGTGTTCTGCAGAAAGTACATGGAGTAGAAATGTCCAGTGCCGAAGACGACACCCACGCCCGATGCCGTGCTGAACAGCATGATCAACACGTATTTGAGGTTCGCCCATTCGCCGAAGCTCTCGCCTATCGGCGAAGTCGATAACCTGTTCGCGCGCTTCATCTCACGAAAGGTCGGCGATTCGGCGAGCTTCGTGCGCAGATACACCGAGATCGCGAGCAACACGATCGACACGAGGAACGGCACGCGCCAGCCCCAACTCTGGAATGCGGCTTCGTCCATCGATGCACGGCTGATGCTGACCGCCGCGATCGATGCGAGCAGGCCCAGCGTCGCTGTCGTTTGCAGCGAGCTCGTATAAAAGCCGCGCCGATCCACAGGCGAATGTTCCGCGAGATAGGTCGCCGCGCCGCCCGTTTCGCCGCCGAGCGCGAAGCCTTGCAAGAGCCGCAACGCAACGAGCAAGCCAGGCGCCAGCATGCCGATCTTGTCGAACGACGGCAGCAAGCCCACGCCGATGGTCGCGACGCCCATCAACACGATGGTCGCCATGAACGTGTACTTTCGCCCGATGCGATCGCCGAGCCTGCCAAAGAAGAGCGCGCCGAGCGGACGTACGAGGAAGCCCGCGCCGAACGTCGCGAGACTCGCGAGAAACGCCACCGTATCGTTGCCGCTCGGAAAGAACAACGTGCTGAACGTGCCCGCTAGCGCAGCGTAGATATAGAAGTCATACCATTCGAGCAACGCACCGAACGAAGACGCGACGATTAGCGTGAATTCATGACGCGTGACTGCGCGGTGCGACCGCTCCGAAAGAGACGTGGCCATGTCGATCCCATGCGCCCTGGCATCAGGCGAGCCGTGCTACGAGATGATCAAAGATCTTTGAGCAATTCGAGCGCTTCATCACGCTTCATCACGGCAGCGTATTTCTGCGCCATGTCGAAGAGATTCGCCTCGTGCGGCGCAATCGCGCGATCACCGACGCAATCCGACAACACGAATGGACGAAATCCGTATTGCATCGCATCGACGACGGACGACCGCACGCAACCGCTCGTCACTGCACCCGCGACGACGAGCGTTCGCACGCCATGCTGCGTGAGCCATGCCGCGAGCGACGTCCCGAAGAACGCCGATGGCGCTGTTTTGCGCACGACGAGTTCGCCTGCGCGCGGCGTGAGCTGCGGCACGATCGCGCTGTCGTGCGAATCTTCCTTCAGCGCGAGCAGGCCCGGCACTTTCATCGTGAAGACGTTGTGATCGGAGTCATCGTCGGCGAAGACGATACGGCTATGCGCAACCGGCCAGCCCTTCTCGCGCGCATGCGCAAGCAAGGGCACGGTGTTCTCGATGGCTTGCGGAATATTGCCGCCGCCGAACACTTCGGGATTCGCGAAGCCGTTCACCAGATCGACGATCAAAAGGCCGACCGGCGCTTTCGGTTCGAGCGTCGAGCCGAAGCTCTGACGCTTGTAGGTTTCGATATCGTGGGACATGTGCGGGGTTTTCCTGGGTTAGCGGTCGAGGACCACGCCATCGCGCACGACGGCTTCGCCATCGAGGAATACATCGCAATGACGCAGCGGAATGTCGATATGACAGGTCGTCGAGCGGCTGCCGCCGGCTTCGTTATTCGGTCCGAGCGAAAACAGGAAGTTGCCTTCGAACGCGCGCGCATCCATGCCGATGGTCGCCTCGCGATCGTAGAGCCCGAGCGTCGACCAGTGAGCGCGCGGCTGCAGGCCCCAGCCAATGTGCGAAATCGCGTAGGCCTCTGGATCGTTGAACGTCGCCATGTATTCGCTTAGCAATTGCGCGTCGATGCCGCCTTCGATGCGCTTTGCATAACCGCCTTCGACGGTCAGTTCGATGCGTTCCTGCACATAGCTTTTCTGCGGCAACAAAATATCGCCGCGCTCGATCGCGATGCGGCCATGCGCCTTGCCATCGTTAGGAAACGTCAGCGCGAATCCGCTTGGCCAGTGATCCCAGCGCCCCGGTTCATCGACGAAACCGTATTCGGCGATCGGTTCGAACTCGCCGAGCGGACAGCGAAAATCCGTCCCCGCGGCGGAGACGATATGCATCTCCTTAGCGCGCGCGATGCGCGCCCGTGCGGCGAGCACGCGTTCGCGATCGGCGGGTGTCGGCACGAGGCGCGTAAGCACTTCGGGTGGCTCGACCGCGAGCAGGATCTTCGTGCCGGCCTTGAGTATGTCGAGTTGCTCGGGCGAGAACAGCAAGGTCATCAGATCGAGCACGAGATCGCTTTCCTTCAACGCGGCAATCGCGGCCCGGTTGCCGGTCAACGGCGTCGTGCCGAGATACGCGAGGGAATCGCGGCTCAACGCCTTCTCGCCGTTCACCGGCGGCAAGTCGAGGCGATTGACGATTGCGCCCATCGCTTGCGTCGCGATCAGTGCGGTCGATAGCGTTTGCGGATGCGTCGACGCGCTCGTGAGAATGGTGACGGTCTGCCCTGCTTCGAGACGCGAGAGCTCGAGCACCTTCGTCCACGCATCGACCATCTGATAATCACTGACTGGCATGATTGCCTCCTTCAACGAGCGTCGGAATGGATGCGCCGAGGAAATCGCCGAGCGCGGCGTGAAAGCCGGCTTCGTCGTCCCACGGAATCATGTGACCAGCGTCACGCACGCGCGTGTGCTGAAGATGCGGCACGAGTGCGCGAATCTCTTCGACGTCTTCGTCGCGCACAACGTCGCCTCTGCCCGCGGTGACGAGCAGCGCGGCAATCCGCAGATGCGCGAGATCGGCGTGAATGTCGTCGGTATGGAAGCCTTCAAAGCTCGCGCGTATCGCGCGTTCGTCACATGTATGAAGCCACTCCGCGCGCAACGCGAGTTGTTCATGGGTCCATGTGGGACAGAAGGCGCGCATTGCGTCGGCCGTCATGCCTTCGCGCGACTGCCGGATCGAATCGATGTACCACGGCAATTGCGACGGATAGACACGACGTCCCGGTCCCGAAACGGGCGGATCGATCATCGCGAGACGCGTCATGCCTGCGGGCTCCGAACGCGCAGCGCGTATGCCGATGCGCGCGCCCATCGAGTGACCGACGACGCTGTAGCGCTCGAATCCCAAGGTAGTTGCGAACGCAACCAGATCGGCGGCTTGTGCGTCGAGGCTGTAGTCGAGCGAATCCGATGCCGACGACAAGCCTCGTCCGCGCACATCGAGCACATAGGTATCGAACACTTGGCCAATATGCTCCGCGACGAAGCCCCACGTCACCGCAGGACTCGTAATGCCCGGCACGATGATCACCGGATCGAGTCCCGTGCGTGCGCCACCGTAACGCAGATAGTGCTGACGGATGCCATTCGCCTGAACGTTCGCGCCGTACAGATAAGTCGACATGTCGCCCTCGCTCAATATGCGCCGGACAGCAACGCGCCCGCGCCCGGCACGACGGCTTCGAGACCGAGTTGCTTGAGCATCGCATAGGTCGTCGCGACGGCCGCGGTGACGACCGGCTTGCCCGTCATTGCCTCGACCTTCGCGATCACCGGCAACGAAGGCATCTGCACGCATGCCGACAGCACGATGGCATCGGCTTCCTCATATCGCATCGACATGACGATCTCGGGAAGGCGGCTCGGATCATGACGCGCGACTTCGAGATTGTCGGGAATCTCGAGCGCGCGATAGTCGATCACGTCGTAATCCTCATTGCGGATATAGTCGACCACGAGTTCGGTCAACGGCTTCATATAAGGCGTGACGACGACCACGCGCTTCGCGCCGATCACCTTCAATGCATCGACCAGCGCGCCCGCGCTCGTGATGACGGGCGCATCGCCGCCGTTGTCGACGGTGCGCTCGTGCAAGCGCTTTTGCGATACGCGATGATAGCCATGACCCATCGCCATGATCGCGACGAGACACGCATAGCCGAGCACATCGACGCGCGCATCGGAGAGTTCAACTGCGCAGCGGTCCGACTCAGCATCCATCGCGGCGAGTTCTTCCTTCACGACCTTTTTCATCCGCATGCGGCTCGAATGAAACGTGAAGCGCTCGGGGCGAATCGTCTGGCGCGCGAGCAACATCGCGGGAATCTCGGTCTCCATCGTCGTGTTCGAACTCGGCACGATCTGGCCGATGCGGTAGTGCTTGGTCATGTGCTGCTCCATGTGCTTGTGTTCTTCGGGGTGGTCAAAGGCGGAAGAGGCGTTCCGCATTGCCGTGACAGACGAGCGCTCGCGTGGCGTCGTCGAGCGGCGCGCGTTCTATGAAGTCCGCTGCGATCTCCGTCGATTCATACGGATAGTCAACCGAGAACATCACCGCTTGCGCGCCCATTTCGCCGATCGCGCCGATGAGCGCCGGGGCCGAGCACACGCCCGAGGTCGTGATCAGGATGTTGGTGCCGATGTAATCCGAAGGCGCCCGTTCAAGACTCAGGCCATGCGAATAAACCGCGAAACGGCTGTCGAAGCGCCAGCGCAAGAACGGCAGACCTTCGCCCATGTGCCCGAGAATGATCTTCAGATTGGGGAAGCGATCGAACACGCCGCTGAACAGCAGGCGCAATGCGTGGCTGCCGGTTTCGATGCCCCAGCCCCAAGTCGCGCCGGTGAGTTCGGGATGACCGTCGAGCACGCGCGGGGTCACGAATGCATCCGTCGGATGCAGATATAAAGGTACGTCGAGTTCCTGCATCGTCGCCCAGAAGGGATCGTAAGCGCGGTCGTCGTAGTAGGTGCCGAGTGTGTGACCATTGACGAGCGCGCCCTTGAAGCCGAGTTCGCGCACGGCGCGCGTCAGTTCATCGGATGCGGCCTTCGCGGTATGCATCGGCAACGTCGCAAAGCCGCCGAAGCGCAACGGATGACGCGCGATCTGCTGCGCGAGAAAGTCGTTGCTCGCCTTCGCGCGGCTGATCGCGAGCGCCGCATCCGGCTCGCCCTGCACGCTCGGGCCCGTTTGCGAAAGTATCGTGTAGTCGATGCCCGCGCGATCCATTTCGACGATGCGCTGTTCGTCGAAATCGGTCAGGCGCGCGGCGAGATCGCGCAGGACTTCAGGCGCGATGTGCTGCGTGAAGCTCTTCGAATAGCTCTGGAAACCGGGCGTGCCGAAATGCTCTTCCAGGGCGATCTTGCGAATCCGCTTGTTCATTTGAACTCCATTTGATCAGTAGGCTGACGATATGGTCGTGCGACGAGCCGGGACCGGCTCATCTCGCGTGCTCAATCGCCCTTTCCGAAAAGCTGTTTGATGCGCGCCCAGATGACGCTCCACACGAGGCTGCCCGCATTGAACTTCGCGGACGCTGAGGACAGCGCCGCCTCGGGCGCCGCGTTACCGCCGAGCTGCGCCGTGATGCGCGCGCCGAAATCCGCGATCATCCTGCGCACGAAATCCTTCACGAGGCCCGAACGCGAGAACTGCGCGAGCGGTCCTTGCAACATGTATTCGAGCGTGACCGCGACCCGCGTTTGCGCGCCCCCGCCTTCGCTCGTCAATGCATATGTCACATCGCCATTCGCTCGCGAACGGCTGATGTTGTCCTGCCCCGCTCCACGCATGACCGCGCGATGCGCGGCATCGTCGCGTTCCAGGCGCGCCGCGCCAGCGAAGTTCGCCGACATCGGTCCGAACTTGATCGCGATCTTGCCCTTCACGCTTTCGCCGTCGTGCTCCACGAGTTCCGCGCCCGGAAGACACGACGTGACCGAAGGCAGATCGCCCATGAACGCCCACACCTTGTCGAGCGCGAAGGGAACGACGAAGCTGTCGTCTATTGCGGTCCACCCTTTGCGTTGCGCGGCGGGTTGATCCGTCGATGCAGTGCTCGCGGCCACGGGTGCCTGCGGCGCGGCAACCGGTGTAGCGGCGAACGTCTGAAACGCTGGCGCCGAAATAGTTGCATCGCTAACTATTGCGCGTGCGATAGGCGCATCCGCAATCGGTTCCGCTTTCAGATCGGCGAGAACCGCCTTGATCGCAGCGACGATGCCCATATAGCCTGTGCAGCGGCACAGATTGCCCGACAGTTCGAGCCGGATGCGTGCTTCGTCCGCATCGGGAAAGCGGCGCACGATATCCCGCGCGGTGATCAGCATGCCGGGCGTGCAATAACCGCATTGCAGGCCGTGATGGATCGAGAACGCACGACGCAGACGCTTCATCAGTTCGTCGTCCTCGAAGCCTTCGATGGTGCGTATTTTCTGCTGATCGCAACCGACGGCGAATGTGATGCACGAGCGCACCGGCTCGCCATCGACGAGCACGGTGCAGGCGCCGCACACGCCGTGCTCGCAACCGAGGTGCGTGCCGGTCAAGTTGTGTGCATCGCGAAGAAAGTCGCCGAGATGCACGCGCGATTCGACATCCTCGCGCACGGATCGATCGTTGATAGTAAGTTCGATGACGGACATGGCAGTCTCTTTAAACCGTATTCGCGTTGGACACGCCGAACGCCTGCAGAAGACAACGTTCGAGCGCTGCGGTATGAATCTGCCGATCGATGCCGTCCGCGTTCGGCATCGCACTCGTCACGGCTTGCGCGAGCGCTTCGCCGTTGGCGGCAGACGGGCCGCGTTGCGCGATCTGCCGTGCGAGATCATCGAGTGCGGCCGGCGGGGCATCGAGCGCGCCGAGCACGATGCGCGCGAGTCCCGTGCGTGCATCGAATGCAGCCGCTGCGCTTGCATGTGCGAATTCGCCGGTCTTGCGGCACAGCTTGTAATAACCCCAGCGAAGCGTCGGACCGAGCTTCGGCAGCAACACGGCGGTAATGATCTCGCCGTCAACGAGCAACGTCGTGAACGCACCCAGCATGAATTCGCTCACGCGGACTTGCCGCGCGCCGCCTGCTTTCGATAGCTCCAGACGGGCATCGACAGCGGACAATGCAAGCGGCCAGTCGGCGGCGGGATCGGCATGAGCAAGACTGCCGCCGATGGTCCCGCGATTGCGAATCGCACGATACGCGATGCCGCCCGCCACATGCTGCATGTACGGATGACGCAGCAGTGCGTGCTTGCCGTCTTCGATCTCCGCATGCGTGACCGCCGCGCCGATACGCACGTGATCGCCCGCGTCGGAGACACTGCGCAGGTCCGCGATGCGCGATACATCCACTACGCGGCCAGGCCGTGCAAGCCGCAAGTTAAGCATCGGGCCCATCGACTGACTGCCCGATATCGGCTTTGCGCGAGTCAACTCCTTGAGCGCGTCGGGCAATGACATCGCCCTTACATACTCGAACGCAGCGGCTTTCATCCCGCCACCTCCTGACTGAGTTCTTCCTTGCGCGCCGCCTTGCGAGCCTTCGCGGCCTCGATCGCGGCCAGCAAACGGCGCGGCGTCAACGGCGTTTCCGACACGAGCGCGCCGATGGGCGTGAGCGCATCGTTCACTGCATTGAAGAGTGCAGCCGGCGGCGCGATCGCTCCGCCCTCGCCCACGCCCTTCGCGCCGAATTCCGTATAAGGCGACGGCGTTTCCATATGGATGATCGTCAGCGACGGCAACTCGGTCGGTCCCGGCAACATGTAGTCGGCGAGTGTCGACGTGAGCGGTTGCGCGTTGTCGTCGTAGAGCGTTTCCTCATAGAACGCGGTGCCGATGCCTTGCGCCGTGCCACCGATTGTCTGCCCTTCGACGACCATCGGATTGATCATGCGACCGCAATCTTCGACGATCACATAGTCGAGAATCTCGACGTCGCCTGTCTTCGGATCGACGGCGACTGCCGCCGCGTGCGTCGCATAGCTGAACGCGCCGGTATCGACCTTCGGCTTGAAGCCTTGCGTCGCTTCGAGACCCGCGAGATTCACGCCCGCAGGCAAGCGCTCGGGACGGAGATACCATGCAGCCGCGATCTCCTGAATCGTCACGCGGCCCGTTAAGCCGATCACTTCACCGTTCTCGAAGCGCACCACCTCCTGTTCTTCCCCAAGCAGATGAGCACCGATGAAGAGCAGGCGCGGCACGAGTTCGCGGCACGTCGCGGCCACTGCGCCGCCAGCCATGACGATGCTGCGCGATGCATACGTGCCTGTCGAATACGGCGTAAGGGCGGTATCGCCATGCACGACCTTGATCTTTTGCAGCGGCACGCCGAGCACTTCGTTCGCGATCTGCGCGAGCGTCGTCTCCATGCCTTGTCCGTGCGAGTGGATGCCCGCGCGCAGTTCGAGTCCTCCATCGGCCGTGATACGCACGGTCGCGAGATCGTATCCCGGCACGACCGGCAAGCCCCATGATGCGAACACGGCCGTGCCATGCGCCGATTGCTCGGTGAACGTCGCGAATCCGATGCCGACGAGACGCCCATCCTTCTCGCCCTCTTTCTGCCGTGCGCGCCACTTCGGCACATCGAGTTGCGCCACTGCGCGTCGCAGGCTCTCCTGGAAGTCGCCGCTGTCGTAGTGTTTCTTCACGACATTGGTATAAGGCATGTCCGCGCCACGCACGAGATTGTCATGGCGCACTTCCCACGCTTCGCGTCCGACCGCGCGCGCGATCGCATCCATCGTGAGTTCGATTGCGAAGCACACGCCCGTGCGCGCTACGCCGCGATACGGCAGAAAGCCCGGCTTGTTGGTCGCGGCGCATTGCGTACGGCAGCGATAGCCGCTGAAATCGTAAGGCCCCGGAAGGTTGCCGAGCGCCTGCCCTGTTTCAAGACCGATCGTAAAGGGCCATGCGGAGTACGCCCCGCCGTCGATCAAAAGCTCCGCATCGAGCGCGAGCAGACGGCCGTTTGTATCGGCATACGCAGTGAGTTCGTAGTGGTGCTGACGCGAGTTCGCGCCCGCGATCAAATGCTCGCGCCGATCCTCGATGAAACGAAAAGGCTTCTTGTACGTCAGCGCGAGCCACGCAATGCACAGCTCTTCCTGCTGCAACACGCACTTGTAGCCGAACGCGCCGCCGACATCGGGTGAAATGACGCGCACCTGCGCATGATCGATGCCGAGACATTGCGACAGCACCGTGCGAATCATATGCGGCACTTGCGTCGAGGTGATGACCACGAGTTGCGAATGCGTATGGTCCCAATACGCGAGCACGGCCTTGCCTTCCATCGGCACCATGCATTGACGCGCGAGATCGACCCTCTGCTTGACGACAACGGGCGCGTCCTTTGAACGCTCGTCGAAGTCGATGTCCGCCTTGAGGTCCAGAAAGAGATTGTCCGTCCAGTGATCGTGCACGCGCACGTCGGTGCGTTCGCGAGCGGTGAACGCGCTGGCGAAGGCTGGCAGCTCGTCGAGATCGAGCTCGATTTCCTCGGCGATATCTTCGGCTTGCGCGCGGGTCTTCGCGAAGCACATCGCGACCGGCTCGCCGACGAAGCGCACCTTGCCCGATGCGAGCGGCGGATGCGACGAAGGCTTGTACGTCGGCAGGCTCGAATCGGCGACGATATCCGTGGCGTCGTGCATGTCGTCGCGCACGATCACCTGTGCCGCATGACTCGCCGGCTTGCCGATATGCACGATACGCGCATGCGCAACCGGACTGCGCAAGAACGCGACCTCCTGCAGATCGGGAAACGTGTAGTCGGCGACGAACTTGCCCTTGCCATGAAGATGCCGCTCGTCTTCGCGCCGCCTCACGCGCACGCCGACGCCACCGCTTTCGGCTGGCGCTTCCATGTGTTCCGTGTCACTCATGCGCTCTCTCCCAACGATGTTCAGACAGGGTAGGCGAGATCGTTCGCGATCATCGCGGTGTCGTAGACAGCCTGTCTTTCCTTCAGCAGAAGAACGTTACCATTGCGCGCGAAGCGGTCAAAAAGCCTGCCCGCCTGATGCAGCGTAGTCGCGCCTTCGACGAGCGTTTGCAGCAGCATGTAGTTGCTCTGCGCGACGATTTCCTCGTCGGTCGCGTTCAAGATACGCACGTTGGAAACGAAGTGCAGCATTTGACGCGGCGCGAACATCTGCGTGCGTGCAATCGCGACCGCACGATCGCGCAGCATGTCGCGTCCTTCGGCGTACACGAGCCCGACGGGAAATCCATTGGCCGCGTTCTCGTATTCGGTCACGCGATAAAGACAGTTCTCGGTAAAGAATTCAGGCCAGCGCTCGATGTCCCCGCCATCGAGCGCCGCGCAATACTCCGCATGAAAGTCTTCGACCGCCGCGCGTGCGATCAGCGCCTTGTCGTGCGCGATGTTCTGTTTTTCGAATCCTGGCAGCATCTAGAACCCCATCACTTCACGATAGTGCTTGTACATGGCGCGAATGGCGGCTTCGGAGATCAGGTTGTCGGCCGTTCCGATCTTGTCGCCATCCAGCTTGATGATGCTGCGGTCGCTCACCGAGCGGCGCACGCCTTCCTGAACGAACTTCATCGCTTCGTTGTCTTCGAGGCCGAGAAAGCCCGACGGTCCCATCAGATTGCCCTGACGCAAACGGTGACGCACCATGTCTTCCGTGTCGTCTTCATAACCGAACATCGTCCAGAGCATGATCATGCTGTTCGGTCCGTTCGGCACGATATGCCGAATGCCGAGCGTATTCATCTCGCGCTGCACGATGAGGTTCGGCCAGATGGTCTGCATCGTCACCGACCATTCGGAATCGAACTCCTTGATGAATTCGAGGAAGCGCTCGTCACGCAAGATCATGCCGTCGTGGAAGGAACGCATCTCCTTCTTCTTGTCTTCATCGATGGTGGCGTAGAGCGAATCGCTTTTTGCGGAGGCCATCGTGCCGTGAATGCCGTATTTGCTGTCCGCGACCATCGCCGAACGATTGCCCGCCACGAGCAGGCCGAACACGACGAGGAACGAGTGCAGCAACGTCGCGTGATACGGATCCTTCAAGTTCTCGTGATACATCTTCCAGTTGCACGGCAGCTCGTTCTTGTAGAAGCCGAGCACGCGCAGGCGCTTGCCGTTGAACACCGCGTCGAAGTCCTCGAGTATCTCGGGCGTGAGATAGTCTTCAAGCGATTCCATGTCGTGCGCGAACGATGCGAACACGACCCCATTGCGCGTCGCAACCGCAAGTTTGCGAAGACCGTGATCATCGTTGCGGAAATCCTTCGGCATGCCGCCCAGCTTGTTCACCCCACGCCGGAACGGCACGCCTTGCAGATTGCCCTTGAGGTCATACGACCATTGGTGATACGGGCACACGAACTCCTTGTTGTTGCCGCGGCTATGCCGGCAGAACTCCGCCCCGCGATGCGCGCAGCGGTTTTCGAACACGTTGATCGAGCCGTCCTCCGCGCGCGATACGACGACCGGCGTCGGGCCGACATAAGAGCGCTTGAAATCGCCGGAATTGGGCACTTCCGCTTCGAGCGCGACGAAGTTCCAGGTGCGCCCGTGGAAGATCCGTTCGACTTCGCGCGTATAGACCGCCTCGCTCGTGTACACCCAGTCCGGGATGCATTGCAGCCCTTCTTCGGGCCAAACGAGCCCTTCTATCGGCGGGTTTTTCGATTGAGGCGTATGAATGCCGATGATCGTTTCAGACGAGTACACCTTGATCTCCCGAGTGTGTTGAGCGAACCAGCTTGTCGAGCTGGCGCAGCTTGATCGTGGGGTCGGCGAGCATGCGGGGATCGACCGCAACGCCTTCTTCGACGAGCCTTCTGATGGCGCGCAACTCGCCGCCTTGATTGATCGCGAGCACATGCGCGATGACGCCGCCGCGCAGACCCATCAGCACGGTCTTGTCATCGACGCCCGCGCGTTCGATCCACTGATCGATCTCGCCATCGGGCAGGCCGAGCATCTGGATGTTCCAGTCGTATTGGTCGGTCCAGAACCACGGCGTCGGTGCATAAGCAATCTCTTCTCCGGCGATGTTGCGCGCCGCCACGATCGCCTGTTCCTGCGCGTTCTGCCACGATTCGAGACGCGTCGCGCGACCGTTTGCGCCGTATGGGAAGTTGGCGCAATCGCCTGCCGCATAGACATTCTCGCCGGACGTGCGGCAATGCCGATCGACGACGATGCCGTTGTTCGTCGCCATGCCCGCAGCTTTGGCGAGTTCGTCGTTCGGCTCCTGGCCGATAGCGATCACGCCCAAGTCGAACGGCGTTGCATCGACTTGCACGCCGTCCGCGTGCTCCGTGACTTGCAGATGCTTCACGTCGAATATGAAGCGCACGCCGTGAGTTTCGTGCTTCATGCGCAGACGTTCGGCGAACATGGGCGGCAGCGCGCGGCTCAGCAAGCCCGATGCCGTTTCGAACACGCTCACGTCGAGGCCGCGCGTTCTTGCGCTCGCCGCGAATTCCAACCCTAGAAATCCAGCGCCGATCACAGCCACCGATTGCGCCGTTGCGAGCCGCGCACGCAAGCGCATCGCATCGTCGAGCGTGCGCAGATAGAACGTATGCGGACCTTCCGGCGCGCCCGGCAACTGCCGCGCACGACCACCCGTCGTCAGGATGCAATGGTCGTAGCGCAGTTCGCCATTACGTTCGAGCGTCGCGACGCACGATTGCGTATCGAGCCGCAGCACTCGATCGTTGAGCCATTCGATGCGCGCATCGCCGTATCGCTCGACGGCATGCACCCAGCCGTTGAAGCAATCGTCATCGTCCTTCGCGATGAGGACATCCTTTGACAGCGGCGGCCTTTCATACGGCGCATGACGCTCATCGCCGACCAGCACGATGCGCCCTTCATAACCATGTGTGCGCAACGCTTCTGCCGCGCGCGCGCCAGCCTGCCCCGCTCCGATGATCAATGCAGTCCGAGTCATGATTTGCGCGTGCATCAAAGATCGACGTAGATCTCGCCGCCTTCCACCTGCACGCCGTATACGCGAATCGGTTGCGTGACTGGCGCGCAAAGGGCAGCGCCCGTGCGGATATCGAAACGCCCCTGATGCAGCGGACATTCGATGCAGCCGTCTTCCATATAGCCGTCGCTCAAGAGCGCGAACTGGTGCGTGCAAACGTTGTGCGTGGCATGGACTTCTCCGTCGAGCAAATAGAGCGCGATGCGCTCTTCGCCGATCGTCACGCCGAACGGTTCGTCTTCCACTAGATCGGCGAGCTTCGCCGCGAACTTGAGTGCCATTCGTCGCCCCTTCGAAAATCGATCAGTATGCTGATGAATCTGTTGTTCGTATGCTAGCAGGACTTTTCGCCGAGTCAACCGATCAAAAATAATGGCTTTCCCGTAGAGAATCCGGCAAGAACGCGTTCGTGCGATGATTCGAAGATTCGTCCCATCGATCAGCGTCATGCCTTCCACCGCCGTCACGCGCACGAACCCGCTGCCGCTCGCGAGCATTGGCTTCATCCTTGCATCGATGCTGTGCCTCGCAATTGTCGATCCGCTCGCGAAAGCCATCGCGCTGCGCTATCCCGCCAACGAGCTCACGTTCTTTTGCATGTTGTTCGGCCTGATTCCGCCCGTGGCGATGTGCGCTGTCGGCCAGCGCTCGCTGATCGATCGCGTGAAGCGGCTCGGCTTCAGGGGACAGACCTGGCGCTGCCACGCAACGGCGATAGCGCTGCCGACGGGACCGATCGCCTGATCATCGCTCGACCAAGGACATCATGAATCTCGAAGCACTCGACACGCCCGCCGCGATCATCGATATCGCGCGAATGCAGCACAACATCGACCGGATGCAGACGCGCATGAACGCGCTCGGCGTGAAGTTCCGGCCGCATGTGAAGACGACGAAATGCGCCGGCGTCGTGCGCGCGCAGATTGCAGCAGGCGCGCAAGGCATCACCGTATCCACGCTGAAAGAAGCGGAAGCATTCTTCGCGGCGGGCATCGACGACATTCTCTACGCGGTGGGTATCGTGCCCGCGAAGTTGCCGCGCGCGATGGCCCTCAAGCAAAAAGGCTGCGATCTGAAGATCATCGCCGACAACGCGGCGGCGGCATCGGCGATCGTCGCGTATTGCAAGCACGCGAACGACATATTCGAAGTGTGGCTCGAAATCGATACGGATGGTCATCGTTCAGGCCTCGCGCCCGATGACGACGCGCTCATCGAGATCGGCCGCGTGCTTCAGGAACGCGGCATCGAAGTCGGCGGCGTGATGACGCACGCTGGCTCCAGCTACGAATTGAACGATCAAGAAGCGCTCGCCGCGCTCGCGGAACAGGAGCGCGCGGGATGCGTGCGCGCGGCCGAACGGCTTCGCGCTGCGGGCATCGCATGCAGGACCGTGAGCGTCGGCTCGACGCCGACCGCGCTCGCCGCGAAGCATCTGGAAGGCGTCACCGAAGTGCGCGCCGGCGTTTATGTGTTCTTCGATCTCGTGATGGCGAACGTCGGTGTTTGCGATGCAAACGATGTCGCGTTGAGCGTGCTCACGAGCGTCATCGGTCATCAACCCGACAAGGGCTGGGTCATCGTCGATGCGGGATGGATGGCGATGAGCCGCGACCGCGGCACGTCGAAGCAGACGCACGATTACGGTTATGGACTTGCATGCGCGCTCGACGGTACGCCTCTCGAAGGCTGCGAACTCGTCGGTGCGAATCAGGAGCACGGCATTCTCGCCGTCGAATGTGGCGATGAGATCACGAAGCGGTTTCCCATCGGCATGAAGCTGCGCATCCTGCCGAATCATGCATGCGCGACGGGCGCGCAATACCCCGAGTACCAGGCGTTAGCCGCCGACGGCAGCACCATCGCATGGCCGCGCTTTCACGGCTGGTGAGATCGACGAGCGGAAAGCCGCTCATAAACGATGAGACCGCCAAACACGATTCCCGCCGAAACACTCGTGCAGCCGCTATAGCTGACGAGGCCGAGCGCCCATCCTTGATAGTCGACGATGAAGCGCAGCGCGAGCACGAGACCGCACCATCCTGCTATTCGAAAGCCGCGCGTTTGCCCTGCGCGAAGCGCGCGGCCGAATAGCATCATCTGATGACGATCCATCGAGACCGCGAGGCAAGCGAAGGCCATCAGGCAGAAAACGATGCTCAAGAGATGCGTCATGCGCTTTCCTTTTCGCGCTCGGGCATGACGGCACGCGCCGCGATGCGCTTGCCAACGGGCTTCGCGCGCGGACGATGGCGTGTCACGCGTATCGCCAATGCCGCATGCAGCAGGGCGAATGCCCACATCATCAGATCGAAGCCGGCGAACACCCAATCGCCTTGCGCGATGCTGCGCCACAAGGGCCGGTTCGTGGTCAGCGCATTGAGCGCCGGCACGAGCGCGAGCATCGTCGTGGCGAGCCAAAGCAGTTCGATCCACGCGCGCCTTGCGGGACGCACGAACGCATATAGCAGCGTCGCGCCCCACATCGCGAAGAAAACATTGACCTCGGCATCGTCACGCGCGGCGATGCCGAGCGGCAGCAGCCGATTGCCCCACAGAAAGCTCGTCATCGCGATGGAAAGTCCCGCGATGCTCGCGATATTCAAACGTTCGACGAGCCAGAAGCCGACGTACGGCCGCGCCGGGTCGGCCAGCTTCTGACGGCGCTTGACCGTCCACATGACAAGCCCCGTGCCGACCATCGCCGTGCCCGCGAGACTGACGATGAAGTACAGCCAGCGCAGTTGCATATCGCTGAAGCGTCCGAGATGCAGCGCATACAGCACGCCGCGCGTTTCGGCCGCGCCGCCGACGCTGTCCTTCACTTCGATGAGCTTGCCCGTCACGCCATCGAAGAGCATGTACTGCGGACTCATCGACACGCGCGACGCCTCACCTCGCGAAACAGCCACGCGCGCGGTGCTGTCGCCGGGATTGGTGATCGTCACGCGACCGACCTTGTCGCGGCCCCAGCGCGCTTGCGCTTCGCGCACCATCGCATCGACGCGTGCAAGCGGCGCGTTCTGTCCGGAAGACTCGCGAGGCTGAATGAACGCGCTGAGTTGCGAAGTCATCGCGGCGCGTTCGGCGGGTGTCCTGAAGGCGGTCTGCGCGCCCCACGGCATGTACATCGCCATCAACGTGACGAGGCCGGTGTAGGTGATCATCGCGTGAAATGGCAGACCGAATACCGACAGCGCGTTATGCGCGTCGAGCCAAGAACGCTGACCCTTGCCCCATCGAAAAGTGAAAAAGTCGACGAAAATTTTCTTGTGCGTAATGACGCCGCTCACGATCGCGACGAGCATGAACATGGCGCACAGGCCCGCGAGCCAGCGCCCCCATAACACCGGCATGTAATAAAACTGGAAATGAAAGCGATAGAAAAATTCACCGCCGAGGGTCTCGCGCGCGGTTGTGCGCTCGCCCGTGACCGGATCGAAACGGGCTGATTCGAATGCGCGCTTGCCCTTGGATGCGCCCGGCGTGCGCCAGAACGAATCGATGACGCTCGTGCGTTCGTCCGGCAATGCGAAGCTCCACTGCGTACTGCCCGCCGCGATCTTGCCGAGCGTCTCGACGACGCGTTGCGCGACGAGCGCCGCATCCGGCATGTCGCGCTGCTGCGCTTGCTCGGGCCGCATCCATTGCGACGTTTCGTCCTTGAAGTAGCTGACGGTCCCGGTAAGGAACATCGCGTAGAGAATCCAGCCTGCGAGCAGGCCCGCCCACGTATGCAGATCGGACATGCTCTGGCGAATGCCGCGGCCTTTCGCTTTGGAATCGCGCGCGCTTCTCACGAGACGTGTCCTCCCGGCCATACCGTCCATGCGGCCATCAACAGCGGCACGGCGATGAACGCGAGCCCGCTCCATGCCCGACGCGCGCTGCGAACCGCGAACACCCAGATCACCGCGCACACGTAGACGACGAAGCTCACGAGCATGCCGGCGAGCACGGCTTGTGGCTTGCTCATCGGCAGGGCGAGTGCCGCGACGCTCGCGAGCGCGGCGAGCGCGTATCCGCCGAATATCGCGGCCACGATGCGAGAGACGAGCGGGCCGTGCCGGACGAGCGCGCTCATTGGTCGTGTACGCGTCGGCGCGTCATAGGCTTTCAAGGCGTTCTTATGCGAAAGATTGGCCGGATGCACGTCTGCAACGACGAGACGGAATCAGGCGCGTTGAGGTGCGCGTTGCGCGGCGTAAATGATAATAATTATCAATAACGCTCCGCAAGCTTGTCAAGCAACGCTTAAAAGTGGAACGCTGTGGCGTGATCGCGCGAACAGAATGCGATCCGCGTGTGGCGCATCGGCGAGCACAAAATGGACGAACTGGCGGCGTTTATTCTTTGCCCGTGACCCACTTTTTCGTCGCGTGATAGCCGCGCTTCGACGTATCGGCGATGGCATGTCCGGCCGATTTCGCGCCGTCGCCGATGGCGTGCGCCGCATCCCGCGCCGCACGTCCGGTCTGGCGCCCGGCCGATTTCACGTCTTCCTTGAACTGATGGGCGCCCGATTCGACGCTCGCATGTGCCAACGGGCCGAGCGCGATCAGCAAGGCCGGAACGATGAGCAAGGTAGTCTTTTTCATGCCGGCGATTTTCGCATATCGCGCGGACCGCTCCGTTCCGCAAAAAAACGGAACGAACGTGTCACGCGCGGTGTAACTCTCAGCAAGCCGTCGGCCGCACGCGCTCGACTTCGAGTCCGAAAAACGGACGCAGTCGCGTGCCGACTACATTGCCGAAGAAGGCCGCGACGAGCCACAGCCAGCCATGCAGGCTGCCCGATACGATGCCGCTGAAATACGCACCGATGTTGCAGCCGTACGCGAGCCGCGCGCCATAACCGAGCAGCAAGCCGCCGACGATCGCCGCGATCAGCGAGCGCATCGGCACGCGCCAGACGGGCGCATAGCGGCCCGCGAGCGCGGCGGCGAGCATCGCGCCGAGCACGATGCCGATATCCATCACGGATGTAACGTCGTGAGAAATCGGCGCGGCGAGCGCGGCCGCGTTGGCCTTGCTCATCCAGTATGGCCAGCTCGCGGTATCGACGCCGAACAGGGCCGCCGCTTTCGCGCCCCACAACGCGAACGCGGACGTGATGCCCCACGGACGCCCGGACAGTGCGAGCGTCGCGAAGTTGAGCACGGCGAGGGCGATGCCGCCTGCCACGAGCGGCCACGGTCCATGCAGCCATGGCGATGTATGCGCCGGCTGCACGTGCGCGGCGACGAGCTTGCCATGACGGCGCTTCTCGATGACGACCGTGACCGCCGCGATCAGCGCGAACACGATCCAGTTGACGGCGAGCGCGGGCCCCGCGCCGAGCGTCTTCACGAGCGATACCGGTTGCATTTGCGGCAATGCGGTCCAGAACGGCATGTGCGCGGTCGCGATGACGGAACCCGCGATGAACGCAGCGAGCGTCACGATCATTCGCGTGCTGCCGCCGCCGACGGTGTACAACGTGCCCGACGCACAGCCGCCGCCCAGTTGCATGCCGATACCGAAGATGAACGCGCCCACGACCACCGACGTCCCTACCGGCGACACGAGCCCGGTCACGGGCGTACCGAACAGCGTCCCTGCCGCGAGCGCGGGAAAGAACAGCGCGACGCCGACCGCGAGCATCAGCATTTGCGCGCGCAGCCCGGCGCCGCGGCCATCGGAGATGAACACGCGCCACGCCGACGTGAAACCGAACGCCGCGTGATAAAGCGAGACGCCGAGCAGCGCGCCGACCACGTAAAGCGCAGCCTGGCGCGCGCCGACGGTTTGCCCGAGATACACCGCGCCGAGCACGATCAGCAACGCGGCGATGCCGAGCGGCTTCGGATCGATATCCGCGCGGCGTGCAAGAGGAGTAGCGAGATCTGACATGACGATAAGCGTTTCGAAAAAATGCGGAAGAGCTACTTATTTTCTCGCGTTTGGCTGATCTTCGCAGGCGGCACAGCGCTTGCATCGGCCGATGCATCGAAGCCCTTTCCTGCACGGAGAAGAAGATGCATATCGTCTGTCACATGATGTCGTCGATCGACGGCCGCAGTCTCACCGACAACTGGAACCTCGATTTCGCGTCGCCCACCTACGAAGACACCGCCGCGCGCTTCAACGCCGATGCGTGGGTATGCGGCCGCGTCACGATGCAGGAAATCTCGCATGGCAAGGACCGCGACTATCCGCGCGGGCTCGCGAAGGGTCCGATTCCACGCACCGATCATTTC
This sequence comes from Caballeronia sp. NCF2, assembly GCF_023631205.1. NCBI lineage: Bacteria > Pseudomonadati > Pseudomonadota > Betaproteobacteria > Burkholderiales > Burkholderiaceae > Caballeronia > Caballeronia sp. NCF2. The sequence goes on from NZ_JALQDN010000062.1 coordinate 50,786, forward strand.
GCGAAACGCGACGCGAGCCAGTACGCGATTTCCATCGATCCGAAGGGACGTGTCGCCTGGAAGAGCAATACGGCGCTCGAATCGCATATCGTCGAAGTGCTGAGCGAGAGCGTCGATGACGATTACCTCGCGTATCTGCAATCGATCGACGCATCGTATGTGTTCGGCGGCAAGGACGATATCGAACTGAAGCGCGTCGTCGAAACGCTCGAACGCGAGTTGAAGATCAAGAAGCTGATCGTCGAAGGCGGCGGACATGTGTCGGGCGCGTTCGTCAATGCGCAGCTTGCCGATGAAGTCAGCGTGCTGATCATGCCGCTCGTCGATGGACGCAAAGCGCATACGTCGTCGTTCGAAGTCGCGATGGACAAGTGGAAAACGCCCGCCTACCTCAAGCTGGATTCCATCGAAAAACTGGAACACGACGTCGTGTGGCTGCGCTATACGCGCAAGTCCTGAACCTCGGGATTTACCCGCGCCACCGCATGCAAGCCGTTAAAAATGCGGCTTGCATTGTTATAATTCTTTCATCCCGCGAATAAAAGCTAACATCATTCCTCGCGCCGCTCCGATGGCCAAGAACGACCGCCTGCGTGCCCTTTCCGGCGCGCTCGAAAAACAGAACGTGATGCGTCTGCGCGATGCGGCCGCGCTGCTCGGCGTTTCGGAGATGACGGTGCGCCGCGATATCGCCGCGCATCCCGGCCAGTTCACCTATCTCGGCGGCTATATCGTCAGCGCCGCCGATGTCCCCAACGCGGGCTACACGATCGAGGAAGAGAAAGACCATTTCGCGCAAGCGAAGGCCGTCGCTTCGAATCACGCGGCGCGTCTGCTCGCGGATAGCGAAACCATCTTCATCGATTGCGGCACGACGCTGACCACGCTCGCGCGGCAGATTCCCACGGAGATGCATCTCACTGTCGTGTGCTATTCGCTCAATGTCGCGGAAATTTTGCGGCGCAAGCCCAACGTGCGGATGATCCTGCTCGGCGGCGTCTATGTGCCGTCATCGGAATCGTTCGCCAGCGACGAGAGCGTCGAAACCTTGCGGCGCATGGGCATCAACAAGGCGTTCATGTCGGCGGGCGGCGTCGATGAAGCGCGCGGCGTGACGTGCTGGAACTTTCATGAAGTCGCCATCAAGCAAGCCGCGATGGCGAGTTCGGTGGAACGTCATCTCGTCGTCGATGCGAGCAAGTTCGGCAAGGTCAAGGCCGTGCGCTTCTCGCAGCTTTCCGAGTTCGATTCGGTGATTACCGAGGAAGGTCAGAAGCTCCGCAAACGCGTCTGAATCGTTCCGATAAAAATCAGCAAGGCTCGTTCAGGTTTCGAACGAGCCTTTTTTGTTCCGCTTTTCGAAGGGCGTTACTGTCTGCGTCCCAGCGCGAACAACGTCCCCGCAACGAGAATGAACGCGCCGATGATGACCTTCTGCCAGGTGCTCGGCACGCCGATGAGAATCAGCACGCTATTGATGAGCGTCACCAGCACGACGCCCAAAAGCGTACCCACCACCGTTCCCGTACCGCCCGTGATGCGGGCACCGCCGAGAATCACCGCCGCGATCACATCGAGTTCCGTGCCGACGAGATCGAACGGGTTCGCAAGCCGGTTCGTCGACACGTGCAGGATGCCCGCCACGCCCGCCAGCAAGCCGGTATAGCCGAACACGAAAAGATGAATGGCGCGCAAGTCATAACCGAGACGTTCTGCAATGGCGAGCGAGCCGCCCATCGCATAGACGCCGCGGCCCATCATCGTGCGATTGAGCAGCCACCAGGTCACGATCGCCGCGATCACGAGCGCGAGCACGGACACCGGCAAAACCGCGCGCAAGCCATCCGGCGTGTGATAGAAAAACAGCGGCAGGCGCCCGAACGTATCCATGCTGTGCGGAATGTTCATGAAGAACTGCGTGCCGACGAACGTCAGCAACAATCCGCGATACAAATATTGCGTGCCGATGGTGACGATCAGCGAAGGCGCTTTCAATCGATGCACGAGCATGCCGTTGATGACGCCGAGAATCACGCCGCCGATTGCGCCCGCAAGCAGAATCAGCACGAACGGGCACTCCGGCCACCAAGCGAAGACAGCCTTCGTGATCGAATACATCGTCAACGCGGCGATTGCCGTGAACGACACGTCGATGCCGCCCGACGCCAGCACGACGAGCGTGCCGAGCGCGAAGAGCGAGACCGTCGTCGCGGAATGGAGCATGTCGAACAGTGTCGCGAACTGGAAGAAGCGCGGATTGATGCTGCCCACGACGAGACACGTCACCACGATCAGCCCGACCGTGAACCACTCCGGATTGCGCATCAGTTGCGCATACAGATTGCCCTTGCGCACGCGCGGCGCGACCTGGGCCGCGTGTTGCGGCATCGTCTCGCTTCCCGTGCGGCGGATGGATTCGCTCATGCTCATGCTGCCTCTGAAAGTAGCGCGTGATAAAGATCGGCCTCGTTCAAGCGGTCCGCGCGATATTCGTTCGCGACGCGGCCTTTCTTCATCATCAGAATACGGTCGCAGTTCTGCAGCAGTTCGGGCAGGTCGTCGCTGATCAATATGATGCCGATGCCCTCCTTCGACAGCCGCTGCATGATGCGATAAATGATGTCCTTCGATCCCACATCGACGCCCACGGTCGGACCATGCAGGATCAGCACGCGCGGATCGATCGCGAGCCAGCGGCCGATCAGCACGCGCTGCTGGTTGCCGCCCGAAAGCGATTGCACCGGCTTGTCAACATCGGGCGTCGCGATCTGCAAGTCCTTCACGGTGCGCTCGGCAAGCTCTTGCGCACGCTTGCGATCGATCTGACCGAAGCGGTCGCGCAGGCTCGCGATCATCGCGGTGACGACGTTGTCGCGAATCGGCTTGTCGAGAAAAAGCCCTTCGTTCAGGCGGTCTTCGGGCACATAGCCGATACGTTGCGCCTTCGCATCCGCGGGCGAATGCAGACGCACGCGCATGCCGTCGAGCGTCACCGTGCCCGTGTCCGCAGGCGCGACGCCCGCAAGCGCACGCGCAAGTTCGTTGCGGCCCGAATCGAGCAGCCCCGTCACGCCGAGAATCTCGCCCTTGTGCAGCTTGAACGACACATCGGCGAACTGGCCCTTGCGGCCGAGACCTTGCACGTCGAGCACGATCTGCGACGCGGCTCCGTCATCTTCCGCGCGATAGCGTTCCGTCGACAGATGCTTGCCCGTCATGAGCTCGCTGATCTGCGCCTTCGTATAGTTTTCGATCGGACCTTGCGCCATCTTCTGGCCGTCGCGCAGCACGATCACTTCGCCGCCGATCGCATAGCACTCGTCGAGCTTGTGACTCACGAACAGCACGGCGACGCCATCCGCGCGCAAACGCGCAAGCACGGCGATGAGGTTATCGACTTCTTTCTGCGTGAGCGATGTCGTCGGCTCGTCCATGATGACGAACTTCGCTTCGCTCGCAATGGCGCGCGCGATCGCAACGAGCTGGCGCGTCGCGAGCGGCAGTTGCTCGATGAGCGTCTTCTGGAAATCCGCGTCGCCCGGCAGTCCGACGGCTTCTAGCGCACGCGCGGCGGTTTGTGCGAGCGCTTTGCGATCGAACGTGCGCGCGAGCTTGCCCGCATGTTCCGCGAGTTCGGATGTCAGCGCGACGTTCTCCGCGACGCTCATGTTCGGCAGCAGCGACAAGTCCTGATAAACGGTTTCGATGCCCGCTGAAAGCGATTCGAGCGGCGAAAGCTTCTTGTGACGCGCGCCTTCGATCACGAGCTCGCCTTCATCGGGCGGTTGCGCGCCCGAGATGATCTTGATGAGCGTGCTCTTGCCGCAACCGTTCTCGCCGAGCAAGTGATAGATCTGGCCGCGCTCGAACGAGAGGCTTACGCCACGCAGCGCATAGACGCCGGTGAAACGTTTATGGATATCGACGACTTCGAGGAGCGGTGTCATATCGTGTAGTCGAGCGAGGCACACCGCAGTGCGCCTCGCGAATGGCATCAGAAGTTGTATTGCTTGTAGTTCGACTTGTCGACATCGACCCAGCCGGTGCCGCGCACGATCACGCCCTTGCCCGGGCCCTTCGTGACCGTCACCTTGTTATAGCCGGTGATGCCGAGGTCTGCGCCGTTCTGCACTTCCTTGCCGTCGACGAGCATCTGCGCGACCTTGTTCATCGCGAGACCGGCGAGCTTCGGATCCCAGAACGCGATGCCGTTGATCGCGCCGCTTTCGAGGAACTTGGCCGCTTCCGTCGGCAAGCCGGTGCCGTACACGCAGATCTTCCCGACCTTGCCGGCCTCTTCGACCGCGCGGCCGATACCGATGACGTCGAGCGACGACGAACCCTGGAAGCCCGTCAGATCCGGATGCTTGCGCAGCACTTCCTTCGCGACCTGATACGCGCGCTCGCCATCGTTATTCGTTTCGAGCTTCGGTTCGACCAGATCCATCTTCGGATACTTGGCCTTCGCATTGCCGATGCCGCCATCGGCCCATTGCACCTGCGAGCGCGAGCCGAGCGAGCCGACCAGCACCGCCCACTTGCCCTGATTGTTCATGCACTTCGCGAGACGCTCGTTCAGGCCCGCGCCGTATGCGGTGTTGTCGAAGGCTTCGATGTCGACCATCGTGTTCTTCGCGTTGTCCGCTTCATGCGTGACAACCTTGATGCCCCGATCCATCGCTTTCTTGAGGGCGGGTTCGAGCGTCGGCGGATCGTAGGGCACTACCGCAATTGCCGTGACCTTCTTCGCGATCAGATCCTCGATGATCTTGAGTTGCTGCGCGGCGTCGGCGCGGCCCGGACCCGTCTGATATGCGTTGATGTTCGGATTCTCCTTGCCGAACTCCTTCACGCCTTCGTCCATGCGATTGAACCAGTTGATGCCGGTCACTTTCACGACCGTCACGATGGTTTCGTTGGTCGCGGCCTGCGCCGCTGCGATCGCGCCCGCCGCGAGTGCGATCGCGGTGAGTGCGGTGCCCAGTTTGCTCAGCTTCATTGCGTTGTCTCCTTTATCTATCCATTGGTCTCTTTGAACATCACACGCAACACTAACGTCCGGTCGATGCGGGCGGCGGTGGAACATTGCTCTTGGGCGCGGCTCCGCCGATGCCGAAGATCGCGCGCACGCGATCGCCGCCCGCGAATGCAAGCGATGCGAGCAGCAGGAAGCCCCAAGCGCAATCGCCGAAAAACTGCGATACGCCGAGCAGATTGAAGAGGCTCGACAGAAATTGCAACACGGTCGCGGCGAGAAACACGCAGACGATGCGTCCATAACCGCCCGCCGGATTCACGCCGCCCATCACCGCGATCAGGATCGCGATCAGCAGATACGAATTGCCGTAGTCCCACTTCGCGCTCGACGTATGCGTTGCGCTGATGAGACCCGCGAGCGAGGCGAGCACGCCGCACATCCCATACGTGAGAATCAGCATGCGCGCGCGCGGAATGCCCGCGTAGAACGCGGCCTTCGGGTTCGTGCCCATCAGATAGAGACGCAGGCCGAACGGCGTACGCTTCAGAATCCAGCCGAGCAGCAGAACCGCGGCGATGAAGATCCACAGTGAAATGGGCACTTGCAGGAAGGTGCCGTTGCCGATGTTCGACAGCGGATCGACGTATTCCACGCGCACGGATGCGCCGTTGCTCAACACCACCGCGATGCCGGTGAAGAGCAACTGCGTGCCGAGCGTGCAGAGAATCGGCGTGAGCTTCAGCTTCGCGATGACGACGCCATTGAGCAAGCCGCCGAGCGCACCCATCACCATGACGATGCATACGAATACCGCGGTATAGAGCGCGGGCGAATCGTCGGCGGAGACCATATGCGGCAGCATCATCGCGGCGACCATGCCGGAGAGATTCGCAAGGCCCACGCCCGACAGATCGATGCCGCCGTTGCCCGACACCATCGACAGCATGATGCCGAGCGCAAGCAGGCCGAGCTCGGGCAACTGGCCGCCCATCGACTGAAGATTGTCGATGTCGAGGAACTGGCCGTGCGACATCCACGTTGCGACGATCACCACGAGCACGTTCACGCCGATCAGAAAGTTGAACTGGCGATCCGCGAGCCACTTCGACGCTTTCATTGCGTGACGCTCCTTTCCGCTAGCAGCGCGTTGATTTCGTCGAGACGCGGCATCGACGGCGCGGTGCCCGGACGCGTCACCGAAATGCTCGCGAGCGCGCAGCCGAAGCGCACTGCATCCACAGGGCTTTCGCCGCGTGCGAGGGCCGCCGCGAAGCCGCCGGTGAAGCCATCGCCCGCGCCCGCCGTCTCGACGACGCGGCCGCATTCGAAAGCAGGCACGAGCGTCGATTCGTTCGACGTATGCAAGAGCGCGCCCGCTTCGCCGAGCGTGACGATCACGGCGCGTGCGCCTTTTTGGAGCAGTACGTTCGCGGCGCGGCGTGCGTCGTCCACCGAAGCGATCTCGATGCCGGTGAGCGCCTGCGCTTCGGTTTCGTTCGGCGTGATGTAGTCGCAAAGTGGATAGATATCGTCCGTCAGCGGCAAGGCGGGCGCGGGATTGAACACCGTCGTCACGCCATGTTTGCGCGCGAGTTCGAGTCCACGGCGCGCGGCCGGAATCGGTTGTTCGAGCTGCGTGACGAAGACGCCGGCACGCGCGATATCGTCTTCGATCGCATCGACGTCTTCGGGCGCGAGCGTGCCCGCAGCGCCCGCCGCGACGATGATCGCATTGCCGCCCGTGTTCTCATCGACATAGATATGCGCGGCACCCGTCGCGACATCGTTCATTACCGTTGCGCGCGATGTGATGCCTTCGGCGCTCCATGTCGCCTGCGCGATATCGCCGAACGCATCCGCGCCGATGCGGGTGCAGAAGATCACGTCCGCGCCCGCGCGTGCGGCGGCCACCGCCTGATTCGAGCCCTTGCCGCCCGGTCCCATCTGGAACGCGGAACCCGCGACCGTTTCGCCGAGCAGCGGCATGCGTTGCGCGCGAAACGCGAGGTCCGTCACATAGATGCCGAGAATGACGACGCTTTTCATCGCGTGCCTCCGTGCGCGGCTTCGGGCGCATCCGGCGCGAGTTGCACGCCCTTCTTGAAGATGAAGCAGCCATAGCCGCGCGCTTCGCCCGTCGCGATCACGCAATATGCGTTCTTCGCGCGCTCGTAGAACGCGAAGCGTTCGACCGGCGCGAAGGGCAGCGCGCGGCCTTCGGCATCGTCCACTTCGCGTTGGGCTTCGCGTTGCACGGCGGGCAAGGTAGTTGCATCGCCAACTATCTCCATGCGGCCCGCGGGATCGTCGACGAACGTATCGAGCGGCAGCACCGACAACACGGCGCGCACCGCACGCGGCGCGCTCACGCCGTCCATGCGCAGCACGCGGCCGAGCACCGTTTTACGCGCGACAGAGTCAGCGGGGAAATGGGCATCGCAGATCACCACTTCGTCGCCGTGGCCCATCGCGGCAAGCGCGTACAGGATATCGGCGTTCAAGAGCGGATCGATGTTCTTCAGCACAGCGTCTCCTCCATGCATGAGCGCGTTCCGTATCGGAATCGCGCCGAGTCAATTCCTTGATCAGTCTCCGTACGGCACCCAGATGTTCTTCACTTGCACCGCCTGTCGAAGGAAAGGCAGCCCTTCGCTTGCGGCATCGTGCCAGTCGAACACGCGGCCCTGATCGACGAACGTGCGCTTCAGATTGCCGATCGACTCGCGCTCCACCATCGCCGATAGCGACGCGCCGTGGAAGCACCAGAGCGCATCGACGTCATCGTGTTGCGCGAGCGTTTGAGCCAGCGAACGCGCGTCGCCGGTGACGATGTTCAGCGCGCCGCCCGGCACATCCGATGTCTCGACGACCTGATAGAAGTCCGTCGCCATCAGCGGACACGTCTCGCTCGGCACGACGACCACGCGATTGCCCAGCGCGAGCGCGGGCGCGACGAGGGACACGAACCCGAGCAACGGCGCTTCATCGGGACACACGATGCCGATCACGCCCAGCGCTTCGTGCATCGCCAGCGCGACGCCATGCAGCGGGGGCGCATGCACGGCGCCGTCGTACTTGTCGGCCCAGGCGGCATACGTGAAGAACCGCGCGATCGATGCATCGACTTCGCGCTTCGCATCGCGCTCGCTCGAACCGGCGCGCGTGACGAGCTGCTTCGCGAATTCATCGGCGCGTGCGCTCAGGTTTTCCGCGAGGTAGTACAGCACTTGCGCGCGGTTGTGCGCGCTCGCCGACGACCATTTCGTCATGCCGCGCGCGGCCGCGACCGCATTGCGTATGTCCTTGCGATTGCCTTCGCCCACTTCGCCGACGATCTCACCGGCGGGCGAATGCACGAGCCGCGAATAACCGCTGTCGGGCCGCGCCTGCTTGCCGGCGATGAAGAGCTTCGCCGTGCGATCGAGCGCACTCACATTGCCCGCATCGACGAGCGAATCCGGTTGCGCCTGCAACGATTTCGTTTCGCCGCGAACCGGAAGCTTGGCCCATGCGCGCGGCTTCAGGTATTCGTAGATGCCCTCGCGTCCGCCTTCGCGTCCGAAGCCCGACTCGCGATATCCGCCGAAGCCGACCGCCGCATCGAAGAGATTGGTCGCGTTGATCCACACGACGCCGCATTGCAGGCGCGGGGCGACGTCGAGCGCGCGGCTGATGTTCTCGCTCCACACGCTCGCGGCAAGGCCGTAGCGCGTGTTATTTGCGAGCGCAACGGCTTCTTCCGGCGTGCGGAAGCTCATCGTCACGAGCACGGGCCCGAAGATCTCTTCCTGCGCGAGCGTCGATGCGGGCGCGACGTTGGTGACGAGCGTCGGCGGAAAGAATGCACCGCTCTCGGGCAACGTGGCACGCGGCGATCGATAGACTTCGCAGCCTTCGCGCTCGCCCTTGTCGACGAGCGCGCGAATGCGTTCGAGCTGAATGTCGTCGACGACCGCGCTCATGTCGATGCCCTTATCCAGCGACGTGCCGACGCGCAGCGTATCCATGCGGCGCTTCAGCTTCTCGACGAAGCGCGCTTCGATGCCTTCCTGCACGAGCAGACGGGAGCCCGCGCAACACACTTGTCCCTGATTGAACCAGATCGCATCGACGACACCTTCGACGGCGCTGTCGATATCGGCATCGTCGAACACGATGAACGGCGACTTGCCGCCGAGTTCGAGCGTGAGCGACTTGCCCGAACCCGCCGTGCTCGCGCGAATCTGACGGCCCACTTCGGTCGATCCCGTGAATGCGATCTTCGCGACGCGTTGATGTTCGACGAGCGCCGCGCCCGTGCTGCCATCGCCGGTGACGATGTTGAGCACGCCCTTCGGCAAGCCCGCGCGATGCGCCAATTCAGCGAACAGCAACGCCGTCAACGACGTGAATTCCGCGGGCTTCAGCACGACGGTATTGCCGAGCGCGAGCGCCGGCGCGATCTTCCACGCGAGCATCAGCAGCGGGAAATTCCACGGCACGATCTGGCCGATCACGCCGAGCGGCGCCCAGTCCGCGAACTCCTTGTCCTGCAGTTGCGCCCATCCCGCGTGATGCAGAAAATGCCTTGCTACAAGGGGTATATCGATATCGCGCGACTCGCGGATCGGCTTGCCGTTGTCGAGCGATTCGAGCACGGCGAAGAGACGGCTGTGCCGCTGCACCATGCGCGAAAGCGCATAGAGATGACGCGCGCGCCCCGCTCCGCCGGTGGCTTGCCAGCCTTCGAGCGCATCGTGCGCGGCTTGCACAGCGGCATCGACATCCGCTCCCGTGCCTTGCGCGATCGATGCGAGCACGCGGCCGGTCGCGGGTTCTCGTGAGTCGAAGCGCGCGGCGTCGTCGCTGTCGCGCCATGCGCCGTTGACGAAGTGACCGAAGCGCCCGTCATGCTGATCGAGCCATGCGCGCGCGGCGCGATCGTCTTCCGGTGCGGGTCCGTATTCCATCGAAGAGAAGTATTCGGCAACGCTCATGAGGCTGTTTAGTGAAGTCTGTTGGATCAGGCGACGGGATGGCGATTGAACGACGAATAACGTCCGCTCACATGGTGTTCGAGTTGGCGTTCGATATCCGCGAGCAGGCTCGATGCGCCGATGCGAAACAGATCCGCTTCGAGCCATTCGCGCCCGAGCTCTTCCTTCATGAGGATCTGATACTCGAGCACCGACTTCGCAGTCGACACGCCGCCCGCCGGCTTGAAGCCGATCATGACGCCCGTGCGCGCGAGATAGTCGCGGATCATCCGCACCATCACGAGCGACACGTCGAGCGTCGCGTTGACGCTTTCCTTGCCCGTCGATGTCTTGATGAAATCGGCGCCGGCCATCATGCAGATCATCGATGCCTTCGCGACATTCGACAGCGTGCGGATATCGCCGGTCGCGAGAATCGCCTTGACGTGCGCGTCGCCGCATGCCGCGCGGAAATCGCGCATCTCGTCGTAGAGCGCTTTCCAGTTACCCGTCAGCACATGCTCGCGCGTGACGACGATATCGATCTCGGACGCGCCATCTCTCACCGATGCTTCGATCTCGCGCAACTTCAGTTCGTGCGGATTGAGGCCAGCGGGAAAGCCCGTCGATACGGCCGCGACCGGAATGCCGCTGCCCTCGAGCGCGTTCACTGCCGTCCTGACGTAACGGTGATAGACGCACACCGCCCCCGTTTTGATCGACAGAGGCGGCATGCCGAGCGCGTCGAGCAGATCGTCGCGCAATGGACGGCGCGCCTTCGCACAGAGACGTTCGACGCGGCCATGCGTGTCGTCGCCGGAAAGCGTCGTGAGATCGATGCAGGTGATGGCCTTGAGCAGCCACGCCGCCTGCGCGTCTTTCTTGACCGCGCGGCGCGTGCCGAGCGTCGACGCGCGGCGCGTCACCGCCGACTGATTCACGCGCAGGCCGTCGAGCCAGGCGAGATCGAACGGCACGCCGGGATTGCGCGCGCTGGCGTGAACCTGGGCCTTGCCGGGCCACGCGACGATGGACTTCGATGCAGTTTCCAGCATGAGATCGGTATGCCGGCGTCTTGTGCGACGCACAACAGTTTTTGATAGATTGATCTCAGTTTATAGCATTCTTGTTAGGATCGTGACATAGGGAAAGTTCGGAGACGACCGCGCCGAGTCTCACTCTTCCGTGCAAACCCTCGGTTGACGTCTTTGCGTTCATCGACGCAAACTTGAAGCGCTTCAAATCCAATCGATCAACCCAAACAGAGCAAATTCGGCAACGCGACCGAACTTTCTAGCTTTCGATTTGAAGCGCTTCAATTTCGAACGATACAAGGAGACACCGCATGTCCTCGCACTTTCCCCGCACTGTCCTGCGCGCGCTCGCCGCCGCGTGCGTCGCAGCATCGAGTCTCACTGCCGCGCACGCCGCCGACATCAAGATCGGCGCGCTCTTCCCCTTCAGCGGCGGACTCGCGCTGCTCGGCGACGAAAGCTATCGCGGCGTGCAACTCGCCGTCGACGAGCGCAACGCGGCGGGCGGCATCAACGGCGAGAAAGTGGTGCTCGTCAAGGCCGATGCCGTCGATGCCAATCAGGCCGTCGGCGAAGCGCGGCGTCTGACGTCGGTGGAAAACGTGTCGGCGGTGTTCGGAAGTTATTCGTCGGCGGTGTCGTCGGCGGCGACGCAAGTGACCGAGCTCGCGGGCGTGCCGTTCTTCGAACTCGGCGCGACGGCGGACACCATCACGAGCCGCGGCTTCAAGTATCTGTATCGCAGCAACTCGACCACGAAGACCTTCGCGGACGGCACGCTCGAAGCGCTGACCAAGGTCGTCGCGCCGCAACTCAAGGTGGATCCGAAGACGCTGAAGATCGCGATCATCGCGGAAGACGGGCCGTACGGCACGCTCGTCTCCGGCTTTCAGAAGGAAGGCGCGAAGAAGCTCGGTCTGAACGTCGTGCAGGTGCTGCCGTATTCGGCGAAGAGCGTCGATCTGTCGTCGCTGATTCTGCGTCTGAAGGGCGCGGACGTCGATATCGTGCTGCAGACCTCGTATCAGAACGACTCGATCCTGTTCTTCCGCCAGGCCGCGCAGGCCGGCTTCAAGCCGAAGGCGGTCATCGGCGCGGGCGGCGGCTATTCGCTGTCGGATACGGCCAAGGCCGTCGGCGCGCAAATGAACGGCGTATATGACATCGACTTCCCGCAAGTCGCGATGAACGAGAAAGGCGCACCCGGCCTCGAAACATTCACCACCGAATATCAGAAGCACTTCGGCATGGCGCCGCGCTCGGGCCATAGCCTCGTGAACTATGTCGGCGCGAAAGCGTTCCTCGATGTGCTCGCCAACGCGAAATCCACCGACAAGGACAAGATCCGCGCCGCCGTGCTCGCCTACAAGAAGCCGACGGGCACGACCGCCGCTGGCTGGGGCTTCCAGTTCGCCGACAACGGCCAGAACCAGCTCGCGACCACCAACGTGATGCAGTGGCAAGGCGGCAAGCTCGTCACCGTCTATCCGGAAGCGGTCGCGATCGCGAAGCCCGTCGCGGCGCAGTAAAACCGCCGCTGTCGACCCGCATTTCTCTTTCACTCGAACCGTGCGGCGCGTGACACGCGCTGCGCGGTGTCCAGGAAACGAGCATGTCCATTCTTCTGCAACTTCTGGTCAACGGCCTGTTGCTGGGCGGCGCGTACGCGATCATCAGCATCGGCCTCACGCTGATCTTCGGCGTCGTGCGCGTGGTCAACTTCGCGCACGGCGAGCTGCTGATGGTCGGCATGTACGCCGTCTGGCTGCTCGCCGCGAAGCTCGGCTGGCATCCGTATGTGTCGGCGGTGCCGGTCGCGCTGCTGCTCTTCGCATTCGGCGTGCTGATCCAGCGCTTCATCATCCAGCCGCTGCTTTCCGCCGACGCGCACATTCAGATTTTCGCGACCGTCGGCGTGTCGACCGCGCTCGTGAATCTCGCGCTGATGATCTTCGGCGCGGACGTGCATCCCGTCGATGTGAGCTTCGGCACCGAGCATCTGCAGTTCGGCGACATCAACATCGTGAGCGGGCAACTGATCACGTTTGCCGCCGCGCTCGCGGTCGCGGGCGGGCTGCATCTGTTCCTGCAACGCACCTACACCGGTCGCGCGTTTCGCGCGGTGGCGCAACATCGCTACGCGGCCTCGCTGATGGGCGTCAACGTGAAGACGACGTACGTGCTCGCGTTCGGCATCGGCGCGGCGCTGGTCGGGCTCGCGTCGGGCTTGCTGGTCGCGCAGTATCCGGTGTTCCCGACCGTCGGCCAGTACTTCGTGCTGACCGCGTTCGTCATCGTCGTGCTGGGCGGTCTCGGCAGCTTGCCGGGCGCGCTCGTCGGCTCGATCGTGATCGGGCTCATCGACAGTCTCGCGGGCTACTACATCTCGCCCGACATGAAGGAAGTCGTCTACTTCGCGATCTTCCTCGTGATTCTTGTGGTGCGCCCGACCGGTCTCTTCGGTCTCGGACGCGGCTCCGAATAACGTTCAGCGAGGCATTCGATGTTTCCCAATCTCCTGCATCCGCGCGGCTACATGGGCGCGCTGGCGCTCGTCGCGCTGCTCGCCGTGCCGTTCGCGCTGCAATCGCCGTTCGCGTTTCACCTGGCCGTGCTCGTGTGCATCTTCGGCGCGCTCGCGACGGCGTGGAATATCGTCGGCGGATTCGCCGGGCAGTTGTCGCTCGGACACGCGGTGTTCTACGGCATCGGCTCGTACGCGGCGACGCTGCTCGTCATCAACTTCGGCATCACGCCGTGGCTCGGCATGTTCGCGGGCGCGGTGATCTCGGCGATGGCGGCGATCGTCATCGCGTATCCGACGCTGCGTCTGCGCGGACCGTTCTTCGCGCTCGCCACGATCGCGTTCCTCGAAGTGTGCCGCCTGCTCACGGTGCACGAGGAAAGCTGGACGGGCGGCTCGGCGGGCCTGAACGTGCCGCTCAACATCGGCCTGCAATGGATGGTGTTCCGCGAAAAGTGGGCGTATCTGCTGATCGCGTTCGGCTTTCTTCTGGTGACGTTGTGGGCCGCGTGGCTCATCCGCCGCTCGCGCTTCGGCTTCTACCTGATCGCCGTGCGCGAACGTGAAGATGCGGCGCGCGCGGTCGGCGTGAACGCGGTGAAGGTGAAGATCGGCGCGGCGGTGATCTCGGCGGTGCTGACGAGTCTCATCGGCTCTTTCCACGCGATGTATCTCACCTTCATCGATCCGTCCGCGGCGTTCTCGCTGGAACTGTCGGTGCAGATCGCGATGTTCGCGCTGATCGGCGGACTCGGCAGCGTCGCCGGGCCGCTCGCGGGCACCGTCCTCGTGCTGCCGATCGCCGAGCTTGCGCGCGGCTGGCTCAGCTCGTTCGGCAGCGGCACGCACGGCTTCGTCTACGGTGTCGTGTTGGTGCTCGTCGTGCTGTTCATTCCGCGCGGACTCGTCGGGCATCTGGGCGGCTTCGTGCTGCGCTTCATCGACCGTCTGCCCGGCGCGCGCACGCCGCCGCCCGCACGGGCGAAGTCGATCGCGCCCGCCGATGCGTTGCCGCTCGGCACGCCGCTGCTCGTCGCGGAGCATCTGAAGAAGCGCTTCGGCGGACTCGTCGCGACCGACGATGTTTCCCTCACGCTGCACGCCGGCGAGATTCTCGGTGTGATCGGCCCGAACGGCGCGGGCAAGACGACGGTCTTCAATCAGCTTTCGGGCTTCATCCGGCCGAACGAAGGCATCGTGAAGATTCGCCTCGCCGATGGCACCTGGGCCGAACCGCGCACGCCCGATGCGTTCGCGAAGGACGGCGTCGGCCGTACGTTCCAGATCGCGCAGCCGTTCGCGGGTCTCTCGGTGCTGGAGAACATCATGCTCGGCGCGTTCATGCATACGCGGGTCCGCGTCGAAGCGGAATCGATCGCACGCGAAGTCGCGGAGATCACCGATCTCACGTCCTTGCTCGATACCGAAGCGCGCAGCCTCACGGTCGGCGGCATGAAGCGTCTCGAAGTGGCGCGCGCGCTCGCCACGCGCCCGCGCGCGCTTCTGCTCGACGAAGTGATGGCCGGTCTCAATCCCGCCGACATCGCGCGCGCGATCAACATGGTGCGGCGCATCCGCGATTCGGGAATCGCCGTGCTGATGATCGAGCACATGATGCAGGCGACGATGGCGCTGTCGGACCGCATCATCGTCATCAATGCCGGGCGCATGCTGAAGGAAGGCAAGCCGTCCGATGTCGTCAACGATCCTGAGGTGATTCAGGCCTATCTCGGCAAGGGGTATCTCGATGCTCAAGCTGCATAACGTCTCGGCCGGCTACGGCAAGAGCGAAGTTCTGCGCGGCGTCTCGCTCGATGTGCAGGAAGGCGAGATCGTCACGCTCGTCGGCGCGAACGGCGCGGGCAAGACCACGACGCTGAAGACGCTATGCGGAATCGTCGCGGCGCGCGGCGGCAGCATCGCGTTTCAGGGACAGGAACTCGTCGGCAAGTCCTCGCACGACATCGTCGCGATGGGCGTCACGATGATTCCCGAAGGCCGTCAGCTCTTCCCGTTCCTGAGCGTCGAAGAGAACCTGCTGATGGGCGCGTTTCGTCACGCCGCACGAAGCGCGCGGCGCGAACGCATGGACGAAGTGCTCGAGCTCTTTCCGCGCGTGCGCGAGCGTCTCACGCAACTTGCCGGATCGCTGTCGGGCGGCGAGCAGCAGATGGTCGCCATCGCGCGCGGCATGATGTCCGCGCCGAAGCTCCTGATCTTCGACGAACCGTCGCTCGGTCTTTCGCCCTTGCTCGTCGAGCAGATGTTCGAAGTCGTCGGCACGGTCGCGGCGCGCGGCGTGACGGTGCTGCTCGTCGAACAGAACGTGTTCCACACGCTCAAGCTCGCGAACCGCGGATACGTGCTCGAAAACGGCGCCATCGCGCTTTCCGGAACGGGCGCAGAATTGCTCGATAGTCCCCACGTGCGGCGCGCCTATCTCGGTCATTGATTCAGCGAACCGGCGCATCGCATCCAGAAACCACGGAGATTAAAACTCATGCAAATCGAAGTGAAACCCGACGAACAAGTCATCGCCTATCAGTTGCCGCAAGTGCCGTACATGTCGAAGGATCTCGTGCACGGCGGCGTCATGACCGACTGGCTCGAAGACGACAACCTGTGGGTGCCCGCGACCGAAACCGTGTCGTTCAAGCCGCTCATTCTCAACGCGAGCCAGGGCTATTACGTGAATCTGCTGCGCGTGCGCCGCAGCGGCGTGATCTCGCGGCATCGTCATAGCGGCGCCGTTCATGCGATGGTGCTCAAGGGCCGCTGGTACTACCTCGAACACGACTGGGTCGCGGAGCAAGGCGGCTATGCGTTCGAGCCCGCGGGCGAAACGCACACGCTCTTCGTGCCCGAAGACGTGCCCGAGATGATTACCTGGTTCCATGTCACGGGCGGCTATACCTATGTCGATCCGCAAGGCGTCGCGCAGGGTTACGAAGACGTCTTCACGAAGATCGAGGCGGCGCGCCGGCACTATGCGTCGATCGGTCTGCCCGCCGATTACATCGAATCCATCATCCGATGAACGCCATGACATCCACTCTTCCCGCATCGATGCAATACGTCGACCACGGCGCGGGCGGCGCGCCCGACTGCATGCGGCTCGCGCAGGGACCCCTGCCCTCGCCCGGCCCGAACGACGTGCTGATCGAAGTCGCCTACGCAGGCGTGAACCGACCCGACGTGCTGCAACGCTCGGGTTCGTATCCGCCGCCGCCGGGCGCATCGCCGCATCTGGGACTCGAGGTGTCGGGGCGCATCGTCGCGACGGGCGCGGAGGTCACGCAATGGCGCGCCGGCGATGAAGTCTGCGCGCTCGTGCCCGGCGGCGGCTACGCGCAATACTGCATCACGGATGCATCGCATTGTCTGCCGCTGCCCAAAGGTTTCACGCTGCTGCAGGCCGCGGCCTTGCCCGAAACGTACTTCACCGTCTGGACCAACGTGTTCGAGCGCGGCCGCCTGCAGGCGGGCGAAACGTTTCTCGTGCACGGCGGATCGAGCGGCATCGGACTGACGGCGATCCAGCTCGCGCACGCATTCGGCGCGCGCGTCGTCACGACCGTCGGCAATGCGGAAAAAGCGCAGGCCTGTCGCGAAGCGGGCGCGGATCATACGATCAACTATCGCGACGAAGATTTCGTCGATGCCATCGCGACTCTCACCGATGGAAAAGGCGTCGACATCATCCTCGACATGGTCGGCGGCGACTACATCGCGCGCAATATCCGCGCGCTCGCGCTCGAAGGCCGGCTCGTGCAGATCGCGTTTCTCGAAGGCAGCCGCATCGAACTGGATGCCATGCCGATCATGCTGCGCCGTCTCACCTTTACCGGATCGACTCTGCGCGCGCGCAGCATCGAACAGAAAGCGGCGATCGCGAAAGCGCTGCACGCGCACGTCTGGCCGCTGCTCGAAGCGGGCCGCGCGCTGCCCGTGATTCATCGCGTGCTGCCGCTCGCCGACGTCGCGGCCGCGCACGCGCTGATGGAATCGAGCAGGCATATCGGCAAAATCATGCTAAAAGTGGGAGACCAATAACGTGCGGCACGACAAGCGTGTGGTCCTGGTGACGGGCGGCAGCGGCGGCATCGGCGAGGCGCTCGTCGAGCGCTATGCGCGCGATGGCGCGGCCGTCGGCATCGTCGATGTCAACGAAGAAACAGGCGCGGCGCTCGCAAGACGTCTCGCCGATGCGGGCCTGCGCGTGCATTTCGCCCATGCCGACGTCGGCGATTTCGCCGCGTGCGAAGCCGCGTGCCGTGCGATCGAGGCCGCGCTCGGTCCGGTCGATACGCTCGTCAACAACGCGGGCATTTCGCCGAAACACGCGGGCAAGCCGATGCCCGTCTGGCAGATGTCGCCCGACGAATGGCGCCGCGTGATGGACGTGAACGTGAACAGCGTCTTCAACTTCTGCCGCATTCTTGCGCCGGGCATGGTGGAGCGGCGCTTCGGACGCATCGTGTCGATGTCGTCGGTGGCGGGCAAGGCGTACCTCGACATCGTCGCCGCGCATTACAGCACGACGAAAGCCGCGCTGATCGGCATGACGCGGCATCTCGCGGGGGAGCTCGGGCCGCACGGCATCACGGTGAACGCGATCGCGCCGGGGCGCATCGATACGCCGCTCGTTCGCGGCGTCGCGCGGGAGGCCAACGAAAAGGTCGCGCAAGAAACGCCGTTGCGGCGGCTCGGCGCGCCCGACGAAGTGGCATCGACGTGCCTGTTCCTCACATCCGATGAAGCCGCGTTCGTCACCGGCCAGGTGATCGACGTGGCCGGCGGATGGCTGATGACATGACGACGCACGCGCCGTTGAGAACCATCGGCTTTCCGGGGCGATACACGCAAGGGCCGGGCGCGTTGTCCGCGCTCGGATCGACGCTCGCGGAACTCGGCGCGCGACGCGCGTTCGTGCTCGTCGATGGCGCGGTCATCGATCGCGTGTCGGCGCAAGTCACGCGATCGATCGAAGACGCGCACATCGTCACGTTTCCCGGCGAATGCACGGCCGCGGTCATCGCGAAGCTGAGCGACGATGCGCGCGAACTCAACGCGGATGCCGTCGTGGCCATCGGCGGCGGCAAGACGATCGACTCGGCGAAAGGCGTCGCCCGGGCGCTGAACGTGCCGATCGTGATCGCGCCGTCCGCCGCTTCGAGCGATGCGCCGACGAGCCGCCTCATCATCCTGTACGACGACGCGCATCGCGTCGCGGGCATCGACATGTTGCCGCGCAATCCGGACGCGGTGATCGTCGATACCGCGTTGATCGCCGCCGCGCCCGCGCGTCTCTTCGCGGCCGGCATCGGCGATGCGCTCAGCAAGAAGTACGAAGCCGCGCAATGCCAACGCGCCGATGGCCTGAACTCGTACGGCACGCCGCCGCTGCCGGGCGCGCTGCTGCTCACGCGCGCGACGCTCGCGATCCTGCTCGAAGACGGCGCGCGCGCCTACGCCGACATCCGGCGCGGCGAACTCACCGATGCCGTCGAACGCGTGATCGAAGCGACCGTGCTGTTGAGCGGCGTCGGCTTCGAGAGCGGCGGCCTGTCGCTCGCGCATGCGCTGATCCGCGGACTCACGGCGATTCCCGCGATGGCCTCGATGATGCACGGCGAACTGGTCGCCTTCGGCACGCTTGTACAATTGTTCGTCGAAGATACATCGCCCGAAGAGATCGAACCGTTGGCCACGCTCATGACCGCAACCGGATTGCCGCTCACGCTCGCACAACTGGGGCAGCACGCCCCGCTTACATCGGCACAGCAAACGCTCATCGCAAACGCCACGCTCGCCACGCGCTATAGCCGGCACATGTCGCCGCCGCTGACGGCTGCGCGGCTGATCGAAGGCATCGCCCGCGCCGATGCCTATGGACGCGCGCGCAGCCCATCATGAAACCCACGCGCGCTACGCTCGCGGATGTCGCGCGGCTGGCGGGCGTCTCGCTCGGCAGCGCGTCGCGCGCCTTGTCCGTGCCGGATCAGGTCAAGCCGCGAACGCTCGCCAATGTGCAGCGCGCGGTCGAACAGCTCGGCTACGTGCGCAACGGCGCGGCGCAGGCGCTTGCCTCGCGCAAGACGCGCACGGTCGCGGCCATCTATCCCACGCTCAACAATCCCATTTACGCCGATTCGATTCAGGCGCTTCAGCAGACGTTATGGGGTTATGGGTATCAGTTGCTGATCGCGAGTCACGAATACAAACCGGCGCGCGAACTCGAATTGCTCCGTGCGATTCTGGAACGCGGCGTCGACGGGCTCGTGCTCGTCGGCACCGATCATCCGCCTGAAGTTTTCGAACTCACGCGCCTGTACGCGTTGCCTTATGTTCTGACGTGGTCGGTGGATGAAACGCAGTATCCGCATTGCGTGGGCTTTTCCAATTTCGACGCGGCTTACCGGCTGGCGAAACGCATCGTCGGATTCGGGCATCGGCATGTCGCGATGTGCGGCGGCTCGACCTTCGGCAACGAACGCGTGCGCGCACGGCAGGCCGGCACGCGCGCCGCGCTCAGGGAAGCGGGATTGGATCTGAGACCCGAATGGATCGTCGAAGCGCCGTTCACCTTTGAAGGCGGCAGGCAGGCGCTGCGCGAACTGTGGGACGGCGAAGCGCGGCCCAGCGTGGTCATCTGCGGCACCGATCTACAGGCAATCGGTCTGCTGGACGAATGCCGCGCGAAGGGCATTCGGGTTCCCGACGATCTCTCGGTAACGGGCTTCGACGATATCGAACAGGCGCGGCTCACCCAGCCGCCGCTCACGACGGTACGCGTTCCGTCGCTGGAGATCGGCACGCGCGCCGCGCGGCATCTCATGGCGCTGATCGACGGCAAGGACGGCGACAACGAGCTCGTGCTCGATGCGCCCGTCGTGGAACGCGGCACGCTGGCCAAACCCGCGGCCTGAACGCATCGTTCCGATTTTTGGTTTCATCGCCCGCGATGCGTCGTAGGCCCGCTCTTTGCTCGTCATCGTGACACCCCACATTCCGAAAAGGAGATCACGATGCCGCGCCAACCCTCCACCCAGCCGACGACCACCGCCCCGTCCGGCGCCGCCCGCAGCCAGGACGCGATTCAGGTGCTGACCGACGATCATCGCGCCGTGCAAAAGCTGTTCGACGCGTTCGAAAAAGCGGAGAAAGACGATCTCGACGCGAAAGCCACGCTCGTGCGCCGCGCCTGCGAAGAACTGACGGTTCACGCGATGATCGAAGAAGAGTTGTTGTACCCGGCCGCGCAGGAAGCGCTGGACGAAGACGACCGGCCCGATGTCGAAGAGGCTTACGTCGAGCACTATCTCGTCAAGGTGCTGATCGAGAAGTTCACGCAGCTGAAGCCGTCCGACAAGGGTTTCGACGCCACGTTCAAGGTGCTGTCCGAAATGGTGAATCACCATATCGAAGAAGAAGAATCGGAACTGTTTCCGAAATTGCGCAAGTCCGGAGCCGATCTGGACGCGCTCGGCAGCAAGCTGATGCAGCGCAAGGAACAGCTCGAAGCGAAAATCCCGAAGGACGCAGGCGATAACACGATGCGCCTGCATTGACGCTCTTGAGCGCGCACCGGAGCCGAATCATGAAAAACCCCTGGGCGAAGAAGAACCCTTTCCTCAGCATGTGGCTTTCCGGTGCGAACGCGGTCATCGGGGCGACGCGCGGCCGCGCGACCACGCAAGCGAAACGGCGAGCGTCGACTCTTTTGACGGCCGCGCTCACGCCGCCGCGCAAGCCGAAGAAGCGGCGCGCGCGGCGTTGAACACCATTCATCCGCGAACGATCATTCGCGCAGCGCGTTGAGCAGATCGCCGAACGCCCGGTGAGTCGACGCGCTCAATCCCGCGCCGACCGCCGTCTGCACCGTGCGACGCAAGCCAAGAATCGCGACACCCACCAGCGCGAGCGCGACGAGTTCCGCATTGGGCGTGCGCAGAAACCATGGCGCGGGACGGGCACTCGCCGGCAGTGCGCGGCGCGGCGCACGCGCGATTCGCATCGGTTCGTCGGCCATATGCGCGGCGATCAGCTCCGCGCGCGATTCCGCCATGCGCGCGAGCACGACGCTCTGAGCTTCGGCGTGCTTCATTGCGTCGCCTCCTTGATGGCATCGACGTCGCGGCGCAACTCGCTGCGCAGCAACTGGAACGGCTCGGCCGGCTTGCGCGACATCATCACGATGACCGCGATCACCGCGACCGCGAGCCACGCAGCCGCGACGCACCACGCCGTCAGCACGAGATGCGGCGTGCCGACAGCCGTCACGATCACCGCGATCGATACGAACGACAGCGTGAACAGCGCGCCGATCGCGAGCGCGACGAGTGCGACGACTTCATGCAGCACGCGCTTCTTGGTTTCAGCAAGTTCGATCGGAATCAACTCGCCGTAGTCGACGAGGCGTCTCGTGCAGAAATGGCCGACCCTGCGCCAGTTGGCGATTTTTCTCTGAATTGTCATCGTTACTTCTCCGGCGAGTTTTTGTCGAAACGGAGTGTTACGGATGACCAACAGCAGTGTGCATGCCAGCGCAACGCAACTTCATCGTGTCCGCTTGGCCGCGGTCTTGGCGTGAGCGCGCGCGAGACGCCGCGCGATGTCGGCGGCCGCGCCGTCGTCGGTCCGCGCCGGAGCTTCGCCGCCCTGCTTTTCCGATGCGAGTTGCAAATAAGCGGCGGCCAGCTTGCGCAGTTCTTCCTCCGTTGCATCTTCGATACCGATCAGCTGATTGCTCGCCGTGCGATGCGACGCGAGCAACTCGTTGAGCTTCAGATGCATCGCCACGCTGTCCTTGTTCGCGCTCTGCTGAATCAGGAACACCATCAGAAACGTGATGATGGTCGTGCCCGTGTTGATGACGAGTTGCCACCCGTCCGAAAACTTGAATAGCGGTCCGGATATCAGCCAGACCACGATGCAAATGACCGCCAGCCCGAACGCGACCGGCGAGCCGGCCCATCTCGTGACTGCGCTTGCGAAAGCATCGAACGCGCGAGCGACGGGATGTGCGTTCGCATAGGCCGGGCTGGACGTGTTGGGCACCGTGTCCAGCGGCGCCGCGTCGGAAATCTGGTCTCTGTCGTTCATGTTTCTCCCCTGCATACTGCAAAAGAAAGGTTCGAGCTACCGTGCCTTTCGATGGACGCGTCGTGCCTTCCCGGAAATGCGTCGTCCGTATCGTTTTTTTCTTGTTGTTTCGACCGTCTGGCGGACGACGCACGCTTCGACCTGCCATCGCGCGCGTCTTCCGTCTGATGAAAAGCGTCGCTTACTTGAGTTCGTCGGGCACCTTGCCGCCGTTTTCCGCGAGCTTCTGCATGACCTGTTTATGAAGCCAGATATTCATTGCAGCGGAATCTTCCGTGTTGCCCGAGTAGTGCAGTTCCGCAGCCAGTTCCTTGCGCGCGGACAGGCTGCTGTCCAGACCGAGCAGCTTCATCAGATCGACGATCGACGTGCGCCAGTTGAGCTGCTCGCCGTGATTCGCCTGCATCTTCGTCAGCACGGCCTCGACGTCCACTTCCTGCATCGGCGCGGCGGCTTGTGCGGCCGGTTGTGCGGGCGTGGACGCGGCGGTGGACGTCGTCGGCGCGGCGGCAGCGCCTCCGGCCGGCGCTGCCGCCTGACCCGCAGCCGTGCCCGTGCCGGTGCTCGCCGGTGCGCTGTCGTGGTGGAAGATCTTGTTCAGGATATTGGAAAAAATACTCATGGCCCCTCCTTCAGAAGTGAGTTCACGAACGATGCAAGTCCCGTGCCGCTACCGCCGCGCATGCGATGCGGAATAACGCTTGCTGATCGCATGTCGTGCCGGAGCGAGCACGATAACGCGTCTTTCCCCACCACCACAGCAGAGCTGCAAAGCCGCCAAGGAGTCACCGTGGATATGCCTTCCTGTTCCCCTTCCATCACGACGATGATCCGCATGGATCACACGCATGTCATGGCGGCGTTTCATCGCTATCACGCGGAGACATCGTGGTGGAGAAAGCGCGCGATCGTCGAGCTTGCGTGTACTGCACTTGAAATTCACGCGCAACTGGAGGAAGAAATCTTTTATCCCGCGTTGAGCGAGGCAATGGCAGGCGACGAGCGTCTCGCCAAAAGCAAGCCCGAGCACGACCAGATGCGCGAAGACATCGCGAAGCTGCGCGCGATGGGTCCGCAGGACGCCGCCTACGACGCGCGTTTCATGCAGCTCATGCGTGAAGTGATGCATCACGTCGCCGATGAGGAAACCGTCTTGCTGCCCACTGCCGAACGCGCGCTCGCTTCGCAGTTGTCGGAACTTGGTGCGCGCATGACAAAGCGCCGCATGCAACTCGTCGCACAGAGTCGTCCGTCTGCGATTGCGGCGAATACGTTCGGAACGTTTCCGCTCGCATCGCTCGCCGTGATGTCCCTTGGCGCGCTTGCGATCGCGCATTGCTTGCGGCCCGCTTCCGCGCGCCGCATCCGTCGATCTGCATGATTCAGTGTTCGCGCGGCGCGCCGTTGACTTCGACGATGAACACCGGAATCGACTTCGCGCCCGGCACCTTGCTTTCCTTCGCGCAATGCCATAGCGGGAGCAACGGATTGCACTCGGGGTAATAACCCGCGATGCATCCTTCCGGTATGTCATACGGATGTATGCGCAGGCCCGCCACACGCCGATCGAAACCATCGTCGGCAATGGTGCGCAGCGTGATGCGGTCATCTTTCTTGAGGCCGTGTCGCGCCATGTCGGCTTCGCACATGAAGATCACCATGCGATCGCCCTTGACGCCGCGAAAGCGATCGTCGTGGCTATAGATCGTCGTGTTGAACTGACTGTCGCTGCGCAGCGTCATGAGGCGCAGCGAATCGGGTTCGCGTTCGGGCATGTCCGGGTCTTCGCCGAGCGTTTCCGGCACGAAGAATTCCGCCTTGCCGCTCTTCGTCTGCCACTTGCGTTCGCGCGCGGGCAGAGCGCGAGGAAAACCGCCGGGCGTCCACATTCTTTCGTTGAAGTCGTGAAAGCTCTCGGGATACGTCTTCGCGATTTCATCGCGTACCAGCGCATAGTCGTTGCGCCAGCGATCCCAGTCGATGGTCGATCGATCGCCGAGCGTATGCTTCGCCAGTTCCGCGACGATATACGGCTCCGAGCGCGCATCCGGCGACGCGGGCTCCGCGACGCCGCGCGAACCGTGAATGCAGCCGGTGCTGTCTTCCATCGTGACAGCCTGCGCGCCGCTCGCTTGCGTATCGATCTCAATGCGGCTCAGACACGGCAGAATGTACGACTTCTCGCCATGCACGAGATGACTGCGATTGAGCTTTGTCGCGACATTGACGGTGAGCTTCAGACCGCGCCACGCCGGTTCGATGCGCATGCGGTCGGGCACCGAACGCACGAGGTTGCCGCCAAGATTGATGACCGCGCTGACCTTGCCATCGAGCATCGCTTCGAACGCTTCGACGATATTCATGCCCTTTTCGCGCGGCGGCTCGAAACCGAACTGGCTCGCGAGCTTGTCGAGCGGCGCGAGCTCCGGCTTCTCGGTGATGCCGACCGTGCGCTGCCCCTGCACGTTCGAATGCCCGCGCACCGGCGACGGTCCCGCGCCCGGCTTGCCGACATTGCCGCGCAGAAAGAGCAGATTGCACAGCATGCGTACGTTCTGCACGCCCTGCCTGTGCTGCGTGATGCCCATGCCGTAGTGGGCCATCACTGCGTTCGCGCGCATGTATTCGTCGGCGGCGGCTTCCATGTCAGCGCGCGGCAGTCCCGCCACGCGCTCGATATCGTCCCACGATGCAGCGCGCACGTAATTCGCGAAGGCTTCGAAGCCCACGGTATGCGTTTCGATGAAATCGACATCGAGCACGCGCGGTTCGTTCGCTTCCTTCGCGCGGTCGTCGGCGTGAATGACGGCCTTGCAGATGCCGAGCAACGCAGCGGTATCGCCGCCCGTTTTCAGCTGATGATATTGCGTGCTGATGAGCGTATGCGCGGGCGTCATCATCTCGACGGGCGACTGCGGGTTGGCGAACTTCAGCAGTCCCGGCTCGCGCAGCGGATTGAACGTGATGATCGGCACGCCGCGCTTTCTTGCTTCCTGCAGCTGATGCAGCATGCGCGGGCTGTTGGTCCCGACGTTCTGTCCGAGGAAGAACATGAGGTCGGTCTTCTCGAAGTCCTCGAGCCTGACGGTGCCGACGCCCACGCCGATCGCTTCCTTCAGTCCGACGCTCGTGCTTTCATGGCACATGTTCGAACTGTCGGGCAGATTGTTGGTGCCGTACATGCGCGCGAAAAGCTGATACATGTACGACGTTTCCAGCGATGCTCTGCCCGATGCATAGAACACGACGCTTTTCGGATCGAGCGCGCGCAGTTCGCGGCCGATGTCCTCGAAGGCTTCCTGCCACGAGACGCTCACGTACTTGTCGGTGGCCGCGTCGTAACGCAGCGGCGCGGTGAGACGTCCCGCGTCCTCGAGATCGTGGTCATGCCACGCGCATAGCTGCGTCACCGTATGAAGCTCGAAGAACTGCGGCGTCATGCGCTTCGCCGTCAAGTCCCATGCGGTTGCTTTCGCGCCGCTTTCACAGAACTCGAAGGTGTGCGGATCGGCGGGCTTGGCCCACGAACAGCTCACGCACGCGAAGCCTTCGGGCTTGTTCTGCTTCATGAGCACGGTGCTCGCCTTGAGCGGCACCTTCTCGTGAACGAGCGCGCCGGTGACGGCTTTGAGCGAACCCCAACCGCCCGACGAATAGGGATAAGCGTCGTTCTTGCGAACGGCATTGTCTGATTCGGCCATGTCTTTGCCTCGCGCGTTGTGCGTTTATCTGCATGTATTTGCCTGATGCGCGAGCAATTGCCGTTCCTTTCTGATTGCTTAAGCGAACGCAGTTCCCTGGCCGCAATTCAGCGCGCCGTGCAAAGATGCGCGTTGACCTGCACGGGCGGCGCATCGTCATCGAATGGCTTCTGGCGCTCGAAGCTTTCGATCACGCCCGGCCTGAAGACGAGGCAATACGTGGAACCTCCGTATTGGAAGTAGCCGAGCTCTTCGCCCTTGCGCACGCGCTGGCCCGGCAACGCCTCAATCATGCATGACGACACTTCCGCCATGCCGACGAACACGCACGCAACCTCGCCGATGTCCGGATCGTCGCAATCGATGACGATGACCGCGCGCGCCGCGACCGCAGTGATATAGCCTTGCGAATCGTTGAGGCTGCCGGGATCTTCGCCTTCCGAGTCGGCATCCGAGAAGTAGGTGCCGTCGACGAGATATGCCTTCACGATCGTGCCGCTCACCGGCGCATGCCAGCGATGATAGAAAAACGCGCTTAGAAAGGCCTGATACACCGTGCCACCGACGAATCGCTTCGCGAGTTCCGCTTCTTTCGCCGTGAACATGTCCATCAGCGAATAAGGCTGCGACTTGATCCAGAACGAGTCTTCCAGTTGCACATCGTCCTGGACGTTATAGGGCGAAGCCTCGCACGCACTGACGATGATCTTGGCGTTATCCGGCTCTGCAACAGGCCGCGCGCCAGGCTTGAATTCGCGCGTGAAGAAATGATTCCACGACGCGAAGCCCCAATACGGCTTATGCGGATCGCAGAGAAACTGGTGCAGTCCGATCTTGCTATCGGCCTCTTTGCTGAACCAGCCATCGGGCGCGTCGGTGTTCAGATGCGTGCGCGAATACGGTCCGCTGAGAAAGCCGGACCACACGTTCAGCACGCGCTTCAGATGCGCGTTGAATGCGGGATCGCGAAAGAGCGCATAGCCCGACGGCATGACCATCGGCCAGTCTAGCAATGCGTTGATGGGGCAATGGATCAGGCTCGATTCGCTGAACGGCGGCGCGTACGTCAGCATCGCATCGAGCAATACGATGAATTCGTCGATGCTCGCATAACCGAGCTTGAATCCGGCTTCATGCGCCTGACGGATCGCGCGCGTGAAGTCCATGCGCACGACCGGATCGTCGTGGATGAAAGCCGCCATCTCTTCGATGACGCTGTTGCGTTTCGTCTTGCCCGCGCGCTGCCGGGCGTACTCGGCGAATGTCTCGCGAAAGCGCGCGATCGCCTGCTCTTCGCGCGGGAGCCATTCGCCCAGTCTGTGGCGCTGATTCGTCGCCATTGTCGTCTCCGATCGATGTACCGATCGAAGACGGCCAGCAGTTTGTATGCCTCCCTTACTTCTGCACGCCCGGCCGCAGCGCCGCGACGTCGCGCCCTTCGCGAGGCGTCATGCGAGCGAGGAACACGACGCCCGCAGCGAGAATCGACATCACGGCGAGGCCTGTCAGGCCGCCCTGAATCGAACCCGTCTTTTGCTCGAGAAAGCCGAAGGTGGCCGGCGCGACGAAGCCGCCGAGATTGCCGATCGAATTGATCAGCGCAAGCACGGGCGCGGCGATGCGCGCATCGAGATAGCCTTGCGGAATCGGCCAGAACAGCGACGATGCAGCCTTGAACCCGATAGCGGCAAAGCAGATTGCAACGAACGAGAACACCGGACTGCCCTGGCCCGCTGCGTACATGCCGGCGGCCGCGATGAGCAACACGCACGCGACCCATGCCTGCTGAAACTTGAAGCGCGCCGCGAGCGCTGCGAACAGATACATCGCGACGATGGAAATGAGCCACGGAATCGAGTTGAACAATCCGACCTGGAAATCGTTCAGGTGCCCCATCTTGCGGATGATGCTCGGCAGCCAGAACGTCGCGCCATAGATCGTCAGCGACACCGAGAAATAGATCAGGCAGAAGATCAGGATCTGCGGATCGCGCATCAGGCTCCACGACGACGGCGTCTTCACATGCGCGGCGTCGCGGCGGCGCTGCTCGTCTTCGATCTCCGTGACGATCGCGTCCTGCTCGGCGCGCGTGAGCCACTTTGCATCGCGCGGCTTCGAATCGAGCCAGAACCAGACGAAGCCGGCGAGCACGACCGACGCCATGCCTTCGATGATGAACATCCACTGCCAGCCGCGCAGGCCCGCGCCTTCGATCAGCATCAGCCCGCCCGAGATCGGGCCGGAGAACACGGAAGCGAGCGCGGAACCGCTCAGGAAGACGGCCATCGCCTTGCCGCGTTCATCGCGCGGCAGCCATTGCGTGAAATAGAACACGACGCCCGGAAAGAAGCCCGCTTCGGCCGCGCCGAGCAAGAGACGCATCGCATAGAACGAGGTCTCGCCCTGCACGAAGGCCATGCCCACGGCCGCGAGTCCCCACGTAATCATGATGCGCGTGAGCCACGCTTTCGCGCCGAAGCGCTGCATCAGCATGTTCGACGGCACTTCGAACACGGCATAGCTCACGAAGAACAGACCCGCGCCGAGGCCATAAGCGGCCGCGCCGATGCCGAGGTCCGCGCTCAAATGCTGACGCACGAATCCGATGTTCACCCGGTCGATGTAATTGACGATGAACATCACGACGAAAAGCGGCAGCACATGCCACTTGATCTTGCGAACGGCGCTCGACAGCGCGCTGGAACTGCTCATGAGGGTGTCTCCTTGAATGCCTTGTGTTGTTGTTCTATGGCTCAGAAGCGCGGATTCTTGCCTGAGAATTCCGGCTGATATTTGCGCATCTGCGAAAGGTCGTCGCGATTGCGCACGCCGCACGTCTTGTACTGCTCGTGCAATTCGGCGAGCTTCTCGCGATCGAGCTCGACACCGAGACCGGGCGTCGTCGGCACGCGCACCGCGCCGTTATCGAACTTCACGCGGCCGCCCTTGATGACTTCCTCTTCCTGCCACGGGTAATGCGTGTCGCATGCGTAGGTGAGGTTCGGCACACTCGCGGCGACATGCGTCATCGCCATCAGGCTGATGCCGAGGTGCGAGTTCGAATGCATCGACATGCCGAAGCCCCAGAGCTTCGCCATGCGCGCGAGTGTCTGCGTGGCGCGCAGGCCGCCCCAGTAGTGATGATCCGAAAGCAGCACCTTGATCGAGCCCATGTTGCAGCCGCGGCGGAAGTCGTCCATCGTCGTGATGACCATGTTGGTCGCGAGCGGCAGTTTCGTGTGCTTCTGCAGTTCGGCCATGCCTTCGAGGCCGGGGCACGGATCCTCGTAGTATTCGAGAATTTCATCGAGCTGCGGCGCGGCCTCAATGCTGGTTTCGAGCGTCCAGTTCGCGTTCGGATCGAGACGCAGCGGCATGCCCGGGAACGCCTTCGCGAGCGCCTGCATGCACGCAATTTCATGCGCCGGCTCGAACACGCCGCCCTTCAGCTTGATGCTCTGGAAACCGTAGAGGTCGATCATGCGCTGCGCCTGCGCGACGATCTGCTCCGGGCTGATGCCCTCGCCCCACGCATCGGGCGCATACGGCTTGTCGATGTGCTCGGCGTACTTGAAAAACAGATACGCGCTGTAGGGCACGGCGTCGCGCACCTTGCCGCCGAGCAAGTCCACGACCGGCGCGCCGACGATCTGGCCTTGCAGATCGAGCATCGCCACTTCGAGCGTGCTGATGACCTTGGGCGCGTTTTTCGCGGCGTGCGAGCCGGGCGCGAGTTCAAATTCGACCGCGCCGGGCGTCGCGGTGATCGTCGCGCGCACGCGTTCTTCCATCACATTCAGATCGAAAGGAGACAGGCCGATGACGAGCTCCTTCGCCTGATCGAGCACCCGCAGCATCGGCTCGTCGCCGTAAGTCTCCGAGATGCCGACGCGTCCGTCGCTCGTCTCCAGTTCGACGATCGCGCGCAACGCCCACGGTTCGTGGATGCCCGCGGCGTTGAGCAACGGACCATCGCGGAATGCGATCGGCGTGATTCGAATCTGGGTGATGGCGATATCGCGGGTCATGTCGGGCGTTCCGAAAATTAATGGAATGTCCGAATGGTAAAGCACTAATATATTAGTGTGTCAGTCGGGTAAACGCCGACCCGCCAACGGCTTACTCATCGGGCATGGGCGCGGCTAT
Source organism: Caballeronia sp. NCF2 (assembly GCF_023631205.1). Classification (NCBI taxonomy): domain Bacteria; kingdom Pseudomonadati; phylum Pseudomonadota; class Betaproteobacteria; order Burkholderiales; family Burkholderiaceae; genus Caballeronia; species Caballeronia sp. NCF2. The sequence goes on from NZ_JALQDN010000062.1 coordinate 81,229, forward strand.
AGTACTAATGTTTCAGTCGCCTTCCTTCCAATTCGAAATGAATAATTCCGCTTCCGTGCATCGCCTGGACCGTTCTCGTCATGCCGCGCCGCAGGTGTTCGAGCGGCTGCGCGACATGATCCTGTCGCTCGAACTGGAACCGGGCACGGTGCTGTCGCGCACCGAACTCGCGACGCGCTACGGCCTGAGCCAGACGCCGGTGCGCGACGCGCTGATGAAGCTCGGCGAAGAAGGACTGGTCGATATTTTTCCGCAGCACGCGACGGTCGTAAGCCAGATCAGCGTGGCATCGGCGATGCAGGCGCACTTTCTGCGTCGCTCGATCGAACTGGAAATCGTGCGCACGCTCGCGCGGGAGCATAAGGCGTCGCTGATCGCGCGGCTGCGCGCGACGATCGCGGAACAGATGGAATGGATGGAGCCGCAGGACGTCGAGCAGTTCTCAGCGCTCGATCAGGCGTTTCATCGGCAGATGTATGAAGCCGCGGGCGTGCCGCAGTTGTGGGATCTCGTGCGCAGACTCAGCGGGCATATCGACCGGTTGCGGCGGCTGCATCTGCCGGTCGAGGGCAAGACGATGGCCGTGGTGCGCGACCACACGGAAATCGTCGATGCCATCGAAAAAGGCGATGCCGATGCCGCCGATGCCGCGTTGCGCAAGCATCTTTCCGGCACGCTCAGTCAGGTGGACGAGATCCGCACGCGCCACCCGACCTTCGTCACGGATCACTGATGTTCAAACGCCATGCGCGCTCAGGCGCGCCGAATACCAGCGCGAAAACTGCTCCACGTAGCTTTCCGTGAACGGCGAGAACACCGCTGGCCGATACGCCGGATCCTGCGTGCCTTCGTGCGTGATTTCGACGAGATGCTTGTCCTGCGCGTTCGTCGCGACCCACACTTCCGTCAGATCCTGAAGCTGATAATCGACGCCTTCGACGGCATCCGCGTGCACGAGCCATTTCGAACGCACGAGCGTTTTATCCGGCGCGAGCGGGATGATGTACGAAATCACCGCATGATCGCTCATGACGTGCGTCCATGAGTTGTGCGTCCAGAGATGCGTGTCGCCGAGATCGCGGCGCTGCAGATTGCCGAGCAGCTTCTGGCTCGCGACCTTCGTGCTGATCGTCTGCGACTCGCAGTAGCCCGCGATCACGAGTTGTTGCGTCCGGAATTGCGTGACCGCATCTTCGTCCAGCCATTCGACGGTCGCGCTCGTGAAGCCGTCGTTCTCCCAACTCGCCTGACACGCCGCGTTCCGTTTTTTATAGGCTTCGATTTCGAGCAGCGATTCTTCGCTGAGATTCTCCGGACAGAAACCGAAATCTTCGGGCAAAAACGAGGCAGTGAGTTCCGGATGCGTCGCGGCGCAGTGATAGCACTCGCGATTGTTCTCGATCACGAGCTTCCAGTTGCCGTTCTCGATGATCTCCGATTCGAACGCGATCTTCGTGTTCGTGAGGTCGTAGGGCGCGAAGCGCGGCGCCATCGTGTCTTCGAGCTTCGCGATGTCCGCCGGCGGCTCGTCGGCGAGGCACACGAAAATATGTGTCCCGACGATCCGCGTATGCACCGGCAACAAACTGCGGCACTTCGCGTCGAAATCCTTGCCCATGTGCGCGGCGTGGCGCAGGCTGCCGTCGAGATCGTAAGTCCATTGGTGATACGGGCAGACCAGCATGCCGACGGTCGATTTCCCCGGTTCCTTCAGGCGCGCGCCGCGATGCCGGCAGACGTTCCGATAAGTGCGGATGTTCTCGTCGTCATCCCGAACGATGATGATCGAAGCCCGGCCGATATCGACGGTCGACACATCGCCCGGCTCGGGCACGTCCGCCGTCACGCCGACCAGCATCCAGTGCTTCTGGAAGAAGACCTCGACGTCCATCTCGAACACGTCCTGCCGTCCGAACAGCTCGCCGGGCAAGCCATGCCCGGGCTCGCGGCTGCGGATCAGTTCGCCATGCGTCTTCATTTGCACTTCGGACATCGTCGCTCTCCAACGTTCAGGGTATCGGGACTTCGAATGGTCCCGCCATATTTCGAGTATTGGATCGCTGAAAAATAGCGTCAATGCGCTTTATTTTCGGTGTCGCATGACTTTGGTTTATGCGAGCGCGCCGTCGCGCAGCCATTCGATCAGACCGCCGATGGCAGGCGTGAAAGCGCGGCCATGCGGCACCACGGCGAAGTACGAATCGGTCGGCCTGAACGATGCCACTTCCAGCCTGACGAGATCCCCGCTCTCGATGAAATCCTGAACGAGCCGGCCCCATCCGAGCGCGACGCCCTGGCCGTAGCGCGCGGCCTGGATCGCATCGGTATAGAGGCTGCAACGCAGCGCGAAGTTCAGGCGCATCGGCCGGCATCCGAGCGCGTGGAACCACTCTTCCCAGCCCATCCAGCCTTCGGTCGTCGAATCCGACTCGACGAGCACCGCGCCAGCCAGTTCGTCGAGCGTCGCGGGCGCGGGCTGCTTTTCGAGCCATGAAGGCGCGCAGACCGGAAACACCTCCTCGTCGAACAGCAAAGTCGCCGTGCCGTCCGGCCACAGCCCGTTGCCGAAGCGCACGGCGACGTCGATTTCCTTGTGCCGCAAGTCGGCCGTGAACATCTGCGTCGACAGCCGCAGCTGCAGGTCGGGCTGCAACGCCTTGAGCGACGCAAGCCGCGGCAGCAGTCGAAAATGCGAAAACGCGGATGTCGCCGCGAGCACGAGTTCCTGCTGAACGGGCCCGCGCGCGAGGCGATCGAACACGCTCGCGATCTTCTGCATCGATTCCGCGACGACGCGATACAGCGCCTCGCCTTCGTCGGTCATTTCGATCGCGCGATGCAGACGGCGAAATAGCCGCGTGCCGAGCGTCTCTTCGAGAAAGCGCACCTGCCGGCTCACGGCGGCCTGCGTAACGCCCAGTTCATGCGCCGCGAGCGTGAAGCTGCCGAGCCGCGCGACGGCCTCGAACTCCACCAGCGCCGTCACCGACGGAATGAGCCGCCGATAACCCTTCGTTTTTTCGGTTGCCGGTTTCATGCGGCGCTCATAGAACGGCCTTCGATTCGGCGGCCGGCCATCCCTGCATCATCGTGCCGATTTCCTCGTCGAGCCATTGGCGAAACTGAATGTATTCCGGGCGTGCTTTCGCGTTGCGATGCGTGATGATGTAGTGATGACGATCGTGGAACACCAGCGCATCGTCGACGGGACGCACCAGCTTTTTCTGCTCCACCTGACGATGCACGAGGTGATGCCAGCCGAGCAAGGTGCCCTCGCCCGCTTCGGCCTGAGCCACAAGCAGGCGATAGTCGTTGCTTTCGAAATCGTCGTGCTGATCGAGCCGCTCGGAACCGTCGCCTTGCTGATACCAGTTTTTCCACACGCGCCAGTCGACGTGCTCGCACACCTGCGCGCGCCCGAGCAGCGACAGGCTCAGCGTCGGATGCGCGAGCAGATCGAGCGGCTTTAACGCACGGCCATGAAAATAGCGCTCGAAAAACGGAACGCTACATACCGGATAAACGATGTCGTGAAAAAGCGGCTCGACTTCGTACTCCGCTTCGCGCGGCGGATTCTTCGTGATGATGACATCCGGCTCCATCAGATCGTCGAGCTCCATGAAGTGCTCGGTCACCATCACATGCAGGCGGATGTTCGGAAAACGCTGGCGAAACGCGGGTAATCGGAACGAGAGCCAGAGCGCCGAAAACGTATGAGAGATGCAGAGCGTGAGCGCATGCCGGTCGACGCGCCGCACCGCCTGCGCCGCCTCCGCGATGTTCATGATCGACAGATACGACGCGTTGTAGAGAATGCGGCCGGCGTCGGTCAGCGCGATGTGCCTGCCGGTGCGCTCGAAGAGCGCGACCTCCAGCGTGTCCTCCAGCTCCTTGATCTGCCGGCTGACGGCCGCCTGCGTGACGCACAGCACTTCGGCGGCTTGCGTGAAGCTCTCGTAACGCGCCGCGGTGACGAAGCACCGAAGCGCGCGCAGCGACGGCATCTGGGCGAGAAGCCTGTCCGCGAACTGCTGTTTCTTCTGCATGTGACTCACCTTCGAGGGCTCGCGATCAGCGCTTGTTCTTCGTGTTCACTCGCGCCCTTGCACGCGGCGCATGATCGCGTCGAGCGCCTTCGAGTAGTGCGCGTAGGTGCCCCGCTCCGACAGTTCGCGATTGAGCTGCTCGTTGAGGCCGCCTGGCGTGCTGACACGCCCGATCATCGACGAGAAGGGTTGCGTATCGAGCGTCGTTTCATGAGCGAGGCCCACATGATAGCCCGACAAAAACGAACGCGCGGACGCATACGGCACGCCTTGCCGCGCGAGCCACGACGCCTGCTCTTCGAGCAACGCGAAAAACGCCGCCATCGTCGCGGTGGCGGCCGATAACGCATTGAACTGGTGTTCGTCGTCCACTTCGACCGCTTCGCCGAGCGGCGCGAAGAGCGCGCGTGCGATCTCATCGCGCGGACAGAGCGCCGTGCTGCCCTTGCCCGACGCAACAGCGGGTAGCGGAATCGCGCGCACGACCTTGGCCGCGCGGCGCACGAGGGCGCGCATCTCATCGAGCGACTTGGCCGCGATGAAGCTGATGACGTGATGCCGCGCATCGAACGTGAGTTCGCCCAGCACGTCTGCCGCGATTTGCGGCAAGACCGCGAGACACACGACATCCGATGCATCGAGCACGCCCTGATTGCTGGCGCAAACCTCGATGCGCGCGTCGAGTTTCGCAAGACGCGCGGCGGTCTGCGCGTTGCGCGGAGACAGCGCGACCCGCTCGAAGGGAACATCGAAACGAATCATGCCGGTCACGACCGCCTCCGTGATCGTGCCCGTGCCGATAAAGCCAATACGCATGTTGCCTCGTCCGATAATCAGTCGAGCTTCAGCCAGGTCGTCTTCAGCTCGCAATATTGGTCGTGCGCGTAGACCGACTTGTCGCGTCCGCCGAAACCGGACTGCTTGAAGCCGCCGAACGGCGTCGACAGATCGCCCTCGCCGAAGCAGTTGACGGTCACGGTGCCCGCGCGGATGCGCGCCGCCACTTTGTGCGCCTGGTTCACGTTGTCGGTCCACAGCGAAGCCGCGAGTCCGTAGCACGTATCGTTTGCGATCCGCACGGCCTCGTCGACGTCAGCATATTCGATAAAGCACACGACCGGGCCGAAGACCTCGTCGCGCGCGATGCTCATGTCCGGCGTGACGTTATCGAAGATGGTCGGCTCGACGAACCAGCCGCCCGTTTCCGCGAGCGTCGCGTTGCCGCCGCAAGCGACGCGCGCGCCTTCTGCCTTCGCCTTCTCGATGTGGCCGAGCACCTTGCGGTAATGCGCTTCCTCGATGAGCGAGCCGAGCTTGACATCGGGATCGAGCGGATCGCCCGTCTTCCAGCCTTCGAGCACGGCCTGCATCTTTTGCAGCAGTTCGGCCTTGTGGCTCGAATGCACCAGAATGCGCGATCCCGCGCTGCAGTTCTCGCCCATGTTCCAGAACGCGGCGGCGACGGCCTGCTCCGCGACGGCATCGAGATTGGCGACATCGGGCAACACGACTTGCGGATTCTTGCCGCCGCATTCGAGCACGACGCGCTTCATGTTGGTTTCGGCGGAATAGCGCAGGAAGCGCTTGCCCGTTTCAGTGGAACCCGTGAACGCGATGAGATCGACATCGGCGTGCGTGCCGAGCGCCTGCCCTGCGCTTTCGCCGAAGCCCGTCACGACGCTGAACACGCCGGGCGGGACGCCGGCTTCGAGCGCGAGATCGGCAATACGCAGCGTCGATAGCGACGTCTGCTCCGCGGGCTTCACGATGACGCTATTGCCCACGGACAGCGCCGGCCCGATCTTCCACGCGAGCATCAGCGCGGGGAAATTCCACGGCAGCACCGCACCGACGACGCCAATCGGCTCGCGCGTGATCATGCTCACGACGCTCGACCCCGATGGCGACAGCGCGTCGTAACGCTTGTCCGTGACCTCGGCATGCCAGCGAATGCACGCCGCCGATTCCGGAATGTCGAGACCCATGCATTCGCTGATCGGCTTGCCTGCTTCGAGCGCTTCGAGCAGCGCGAGTTCTTCGGCGTTGTCGTCGATGAGTTGCGCGAGACGCTGCAAGACGGCCTTTCTCTGCGATGGCCCGGCCTTCGACCACACGCCCGATTCGAACGCCTCGCGCGCCGCGACGACCGCGCGATCGACGTCCTTCGCTTCGCACCTGGCGATCTGCGCGAGCACCTTGCCCGTCGACGGATTCAACGTATCGAACGTTTCATTCGATGCCGCGTTGCAGCGTGCGCCCGCGATGAACGCGCGGCCATCGAGCGACAGATGTTCGGCCTGACGTTTCCATTCCTGATGCGTCGTCATGTCATGTCCTCAAAGATTCAAAGCTCGGCGCCCGCCGAGAATTCCTTCATCCAGATTGCCGCCGATACCGCCACGTCCGCGATCGGCCGCATCGGCAGAGAACGCGGATGCGGTTGTTTCAGCAGTTGATCGATCAGCTCGTTCGAGCGCCCGAGCACATGTTCGGCGATGAGCTTGCCCGCCGCCGATCCGCGGCTCAAACCAAGTCCGTTGCAGCCGACTGCTTCGTACACGCCGTCGTCGCGCTGGCCGAAGAGCGCGCCATTGTTCGCCGAGAGGCACAACGCGCCGCCCCACGTGTATTGCAGCTCGACATCCTCGAGCATCGGAAAACGTCGATCGAACGAACGTCGATGCAGATGCTTCGCCTTCGTCAGATCATGTTCCGAGACCGACAGATTCGGCCGGAACGCGAAATGGTTGCGTACGCAAATACGGTTGGTCGCGAGACGTCGCACGGTCGTACCCATCGGGTCCGCGGGAATGAGCGCCCATGAATCCGTTCCGCCGAGCCGCGCGATTTCATCGTCGGTCATCACGCGCGACATCGACGCGAACGTGTAGACCGGCAGCAAGCCATTCGGATGGCCGCCGAACGTCGCCGCATACGCGTTGGTGCAGAGCACGACGCGCTTCGCTTCGATGCTGCCGTTCGCGAACGTCAGCAGCTTCGTCTGGCCGCGCGCTTCCATGTTCTTCACCGCGCTCAGTTCCAAGACCGTCACGTTCGACGGCTGCGTGGCCGCGAGACCGCGCATGAGTGCCGCCGGCTGAACCGTGCTGCATCCCGGCGTGAAGAGCGCGCTTTGATAGAAGCGCGTGCCCGTCACCTTCGCGATCGCGGCTTCGTCGAGCCATTCGCACGGCTCGTCGATACGCGCGAGTCCGTCCGCGAAATGCGTCAGCGCCGTGTGGCCTTTCTTGTTGACCGACGCGTGATACTTGCCGTCGTCGCGCCAGTCGCAATCGATGCCGTGCCGCTTCACCGTATCGCGCACATAGCCGATGCCGTGCCGTTGCAAGCGCACGTCCGCCTTGTCTGCCTCGACACTGCGCGAATAGCTTTCGCTGCTGATGTCGTGCGGCAGATCGACGAAGAAGCCGGAATTGCGGCCCGCCGTCGAGCGCCCGATGCGATCGGCCTCGACGAGCGCGATCGATGCATCCGGCGCAAGCTCGGCGAGCCGCCGCGCCGCGCACAAACCGGTGATGCCGCCGCCCACCACTACGTAGTCGAAGCGCAGCTCGCCCGTCACGCGGTTCGCGGGCGCGGCGGGCGGCAGGCTTTCCCACCATCCGTTGACGCCATCAGGTGCGGGAAGCCGCATGAAATCCAGTTTCGAGGCCATTCACGTATCGCGTTACTGAGCGTTGCGCAGCAAGGGTTGAACGAGCCTCGCGAAGGCGCTGCGTTCTTTGTCGTTCAACGTGCCGAGCGGCGCACGCGCGATGCCGACTTTCGTGCCCGCGAGCTCGCAGCCATAGCGCACGTACTGGATGAACTTGCCGCTGCGCTCCAGCAATTCGAGCACCGGAAGCAACTGCGTCATCAGCTTGCGGCCGGTGCTGAAATCCCCGCGTTTAACGCACGCTTCGAGCAAATCCGTATGCGCTTCCGGCAGAAAGTTCGACGCGCCCGCGACCCAGCTACGCGCGCCCCATGCGAAGAATTCGAGCGCCTGATCGTCCATGCCGCAACTGAGAACGAAGCGCTCCGGCAGTTGCGTGGCCAGATGATGCAGATGCGCGATGTCGCCCGTGCTCTCTTTCATCGCGGCGAAGTTCGGGCGTTGCAGCAGCTTGTCGAGCACTTCATCGCCAATGGCCGTGCCGGTGCGCGCCGGAAAGTTGTAGAGCATGATCGGCATGTCGAGCGCGTCGTCGACCTTCAGCAAGTGATCGAGCAGCTCGTCTTGCGTCGGCTGCACGTAGTAAGGCGCCGCGACCAGCAATGCGTCGTAGCCCGCGCGCTTCGCTTCGTTACCGAGACGCACGACTTCCTTCGTCGTCGTCGCGTTGATGCCAGCGGTGAGATAGGTCTTGCCGCCGACCGCCGACGCTACCGTCTCGAGCGTCTTCACACGCTCTTCGAAACTGAGCGCATAGTATTCGCCGGTCGTGCCGCCGACGCCCATGCCCGTAACGCGGCCAACGAGACTCTGAGCATGCTTGCCGAGCATGTCGTGATCGATTTCGCCGTCGGCCTTGAACGGGGTGACGAGCGGTGTATGTACGCCTTCGAAGCTCATGTTTGTCTCTCTGATGGATGGATCGTGCGAAGTCATGCGCGGCGCACGTCGAACGTGCGCTTTGCAAGCGTCCTGCAGTACGCCTTCACTGTGTCAGCCACGCCTTGACCTTGTCCGGATGCGCGTCGACGAATTTCTTCGCGGCCGTCGCGTAGTCGTTGGTCGAATTGCCTTCGAATTCGATCGATTCCACGTCCGCGAGCGTCAGCTTGAAATGCTTGAAGAACACGTCTGCGCGGGGGAACTTGCCCGCGAACTGCTTCGAGGCGAATGCATGGACCTGCTCTTCGCCGCCGAGCGTGCCCTTCGGGTCCTTCAGATAGCGCATCTGCCACTTCTGGAACAACCAGTGCGGGCTCCAAACGGTCGCGACGATCCATTGCTTCGATCCGTATGCGCGCTGGATTGCCGCGAGCATGCCGGCCTCGCTCGCCGATTGCAGCTTGTAGCCCGACAGGTCATACGCCTTGATGGTTTTCTCCGACGCCTGCATGAGACCGCCACCCGGCTCGATGCCCTGGATCACGCCGTTGAGCTGCTTCTGCACTTCAGGCTTCTTCAGATCCTCGATCGAAGAAACCTGCGACTCGGGCACATACGCGGGCACCGCCCAGCCGTTCTTGCCGCCCGTATAGATGATGCCGACGTCGTCGAGCGTGTCCTTGTAGCGCGCGACATACTGACCGTGCGTCACCGGCAGCCAGCCGCCGACCATGATGTCGAGATCGCCGCGCGATACGCCCTGATACTGGATGCCGATATCCGCCTGAACGAATTGCACCGGCTGCTGAAGCTTCGTCTCCAGCACGTACTTCGCGACATTGGCGACCGCGAGCACGTCGGCCCAGTTCGTGACCGCCACTTTGATCGGCTCGGCGGACATCGCCGGGCTCGCGCCGACCCCGAACGCCACAATGGCCGGCGTCACTATCTTGACGATCAAGGATTTGATCAGGTTGTTTTTCATTACGGACTCCGTATCTTTCATAGCATTGTGGTTGAGTAATCGATGCTCGTATCGCTCAGGTCTGCGCGTTCGCTTGCGCCGCGGCGGGCTTTGCCGGCGTGGAGATGACCTTCTTCTTTTTCTTCGCTTTCACGCCGAAGCTTTCCGTCAGGCGATCGAGAATGATCGCAAGCAGCACCACGCCGAGACCGCCCTCGAAACCGATGCCGATATCGAGCCGCTGAATGCCGCTCAGCACGTACTCGCCAAGGCCGCCCGCGCCGATCATCGAAGCGACCACCACCATCGACAGCGCCATCATGATGGTCTGGTTCACGCCCGCCATGATCGAAGGCAGCGCGTTGGGCAACTGAATTTTCCAGAGCAGTTGCGCATCGGTGCTGCCGAACGAGCGGCCGGCTTCGAGCAATTCCTCGCGCACCTGGCGGATGCCGAGCGTCGTCAATCGAACGACGGGCGGCATCGCGAACACGATCGTGGCGATCACCGCGGGCACGCGGCCGAGGCCGAAGAGAATGACCGCGGGAATGAGATACACGAACGCGGGCATCGTCTGCATGAAGTCCAGCAGCGAACGCAGCACGACTTCGACACGCCTGTTGCGCGCGCCCCAGATGCCGAGCGGCACGCCGATCACGAGACTGAAGAACGTCGCCGCGACAACGAGCGCGAGCGTCGATACCGTCTGCGCCCACAGGCCCATGTAGTTGATGACATAGAGCGCCGCGCCGACGAACACCGCGAACACGACGCCCTTTCTCCACAGCGCGAGCGCCATGAGGATCACGAGCATCGCGATGAACGGCACCGCGCCGAGACCGTCTTCGAGGAGCTTGATGACCGCGCCAAGAGCAGCCGAGAAGGCATCGAAGCCGCCGCGAAAGTGCGAGAAAAGGAAGTTGACCGCGTCTTCGGCGAATCGTCCAAAAATCGAGGAATTCATGCTGCTCTCCGCTCCATGACCTGCTTGAGAATCGTGCGGCAGGACACCACGCCCGCGAGCCTGCCTTGTTCATCCGTGACCGGCACGTCGTGCTCCTGCCGCAGTGCAATGGATGCGAGCTGATGCAGATCGGCTGTCAGCGGAACCGCCGCGACATCGCGAAGCAATGCATCGCTGATCGGCCGCTTGCCGCTCTTGTGCAGCGATGCAGGCGTCACGCAACCCTGATAGCGCCCTGCTTCATCGCAGACGTATCCGCACTCCGCGCCGCTGTCGATGAGGCTGTTCAGATAGCGCTCGGAAGGCGCGCTGGTATTGCACGCGATGAGACCGCGCTCGACCTTCGTCATCAGGCTCGATGCTTCGAGGAAGCGCGACACGTCGACGTTGCGGAAGAAATCGCGCACGTAGGCGTCGGCGGGTGACTGGATGAGTTCTGCCGGCGTGCCCACCTGAATCAGACGGCCGTCCTTCATGATGCCGATGCGCCCGCCGATCTTCACCGCTTCCTCGATGTCGTGCGAAATGAAGACGATCGTGCGCCGCTCTTCCTTCTGCAAACGCAACAACTCGTTCTGCATTTCGAAGCGGATGAGCGGATCGAGCGCGGAAAACGCTTCGTCCATCAAGAGCACCGAGGGATTCACCGCCAGCGCGCGCGCGAGACCCACGCGCTGCTGCATGCCGCCCGACAACTCGCTCGGCAGCAGCTTCTCGTAAGAAGCGAGGCCGACGCGCGTCAATGCGGCGCGTGCGATGTCATAACGTTCCGATTTTTTCTTGCCCGCGACTTCGAGCCCGTAAGCAATGTTGTCGATGACCGAGCGGTTCGGCAGCAGCGCGAAAGACTGGAACACCATCGCCATTTTTTCGCGGCGCACGGCGCGCAGTTCGGGCGTGCTCATCGGCGCGATGTCGCGGCCTTCGAGAATCACTTGCCCCGAAGTCGGCTCGATCAGGCGATTGAGCAGACGCACGAGCGTCGATTTTCCGGAACCGGAGAGGCCCATGATGACGAAGATCTCGCCCGCGTTGACGGCAAGGCTGACATCGTCGACGGCGACCATATTGCCTGTCTGCGCGAAGATTTCGTTTCGGCCGAGGCCTTGTTTCAAGAGCTCCTGGGCGCGCTCGGGCTTCGCGCCGAAAATCTTCGAAAGGTTCTTGACCGTGAGAATCTCGGTCGTGGATGCCGCGACAGGACGCGCCGGCGATACGGTGCCGGACTGCGCGGAAGCCGTGCTCGTGACTTCGTTCGGTGCGAGCGTCAGGTTGGGAATCATCGGGTCATTCCACCTAGCAGGTTCAAAAAGGAGTTTGTCGCTGCCGGAAACAACCCGGCGTTCTTTGCGTTGAATGAAGCGTACATGGCCAATTTCGATCATCCACCGACATTTTCTGAGCCCTTTTCGATACTTCTGGTAATGCATGTGCCCGTCGCATTCGATGCCTGAAAAAAACGGAACGCAGCGTGAATGCCGTAGAGCCAGCACGGGCGCGGCTTTGCAGGCGACGGGCGCGCGCGTGGCCGCCGTTTGCCGCGAGACCGCTCGAAAGCGACGCTAGGGAATGCCCCTAAGCGACGCCCTTCGCATGACTTTTTCGGATGGTAGGGGCGGAGATTTACGCGAATGCCGTCACTGCACTTCGAGTATGAAGTGGGCGATCACCGCCGCCGCGGTCGCTATCGTGGCGAGCCAACTCAGCGCGCGAAGCGCCCAATGCGCGGCGAGGTCGCCCACGGCTTCGCGCTTCGAACTGAGCAGCACGAGCAGCACGAGGACCGGCGTCACGGTCATGCCGTTGACCACCGCGCTCCAGTAGAGCGCGCGCACCGGGTCGACGTGATAGTGCGTGAGGACCACTGCTGCGATCGTGCCGAGCGCGATCGTGGCGACGAGCACATACGCGATCCGCCGGTCTCGCCGTTCGCCGCGTTTCCAGCGGAACGAACTGGCTACGGCCTGAGCCGCCGAGCCCGCGAGCGGCGGCAGCGCCAGCAAGGCCGATCCGAGAAGCGCAAGTGCGAGAACCTGCCGCGCGTAACCGTGCGCGAGCGGCTCGAGTACACGCGACATCGAGACCGTATCGCCGACGGATGCATGGTCGAGCAGATGGAGCGTCGCGGCCGCGGCGATCATCACGCAGATCGCAACCGCGTTCGAGCACGCCGTTCGCCAGAGCGTGTCGCGACGCACGCCGCGCATAGTCCGCTCCAACGCTTCTCCACGATCGCCGCGCTCTCGTGCGTCGCGGACCTCCTGCTCCGCTTGCGCAAACATCAAGTAAGGGCTGACGGTCGTGCCGAGCACCGCGATCAGCATCGACATGTAGCCCTCCGTCCACTCGACGCGTGGAATCACCGAGCGGATGGCAACCAGTCGCCACGGCACGTCGACGAGCAGGATCACGCCGACGTACGCGAACATCGCGAGCGTCAGCCACTTGAGGACGCGCGCGTATCGCGCATAAGCGACGCTCCATTGCAACACGAGCGAAGCGCATCCCGAAGCAAGCGTGAGCCACAGGAGCGAACCGCCGACGAGCGAACTGAGCGCGATGCCCATGGCGAGAACATCGACCGCGATATTGAACGTGTTGGCGATCACGAAACGCGCGACCGCAAAGTAGAAGAACAGCCGCGAATAGTGTTCGCGCATGTTCGTCGTCAGGCCTCGTCGCGTGATGGCGGCGACGCGAGCGGCGATCGATTGAAGCGCGACGGTCGACGGGTACGAGAGCACGCACACCCACAATAGGTCGAATCCGTACCACGCGCCGGCGAGCGTATAGGTGGCGAGGCCGCTCGGATCGTTATCCGATGCAATCGTGACGAGGCCCGGTCCGACGTCCGCCGCCCATGAATGCGCGGGCCGCGCGGCGCCGGACATGCGGACGTCGAGCGCTGTCTTCTTCTGACGAAAACGCATGTGCCAACTCGATGACGAGATGCACACGCGATGCACGAATCGTTCCGCTCGCCTTCGCTTCTGAACGAATAGTTGACCATTTCTCTTGGAATTGGCATAATGGTCGTTGAAGTACAAGAAGTCGATTGCTGCTCATCAATAGTCCGATTTTCCCCGGTATTCGTTGTCCATTCCCCTCCTTGCCGCTTCATCCCGCTCGATCGAGCAACTTATCTATTCATTTCAGGATTTTTATGGACACCGGTACGGTTAAATGGTTTAACGACACCAAGGGTTTTGGCTTCATCAGCCCGGATAATGGCGGCGACGATCTTTTCGCGCACTTCTCGGAAATTCGTTCGGACGGTTTCAAGACGCTGGCCGAAGGTCAGAAGGTCAGCTTCGAAACGAAGCGCGGCCCGAAGGGCATGCAGGCTTCGAACATCAAGCCGCTGTAAATCTGCCGCTGTAGCGCTGTAGATCCGCATCACGCCGGGAACCGCAACGCCGGTTTCCGCGCTCTTGTTGTCCGCCTCCGTTTCCCGCCTTTTCTCTCCCAGGCTCTGACAGCCTTTCGACGATCGCGTTATCAGCGCGCATCGCTCCTGCGCTTTCGGCATCTGGCCGCAAAGCATTTACATCTAAAACTAAAATGACATCACTCAATCACTACCGTGGTTATACGGTGCACGCGTCCGCGCATCGGCTCCGCGACAAGACGTTTTCAGCCAATCTGATGCTCGAGCGTTCGAGCGAACATCCGACGGATGCGCAGTATCGCTTCTACTCGCTCGACTATTTCGCGAAGGAAAGCGAGGCGGTCGAATTCTCGCGCCGATGGGCGCGCGAATGGATCGACACGCGAGGCTGACAGCCGCAACGATTCGGCCCGTGTCGGCCCAGTGCTTTCGATTGATCGATCAAGCACCGGTCGACCGGACCGCATCGCGTGGATGAACGCGTCAGACCACCGTGATCGTCACATCGATATTGCTCTTCAGCGCCTTCGAGTACGGACACGTTTGATGCGCCATCTGCGCGATCTCTTGCGCCACCGCGCGCTCGATTCCCGGCAGGCTCACGTTCAGGCGCGCACGCAGCAGATACGCATCGCCGTTCATGCCGAGGTCCACTTCCGCATCGACGGCGGTGTCGGCCGGCAGGCGCGTCTTCAGCTTCGCCGCGGCCTTGCCCATCGCGCCGATGAAACACGCCGACCAGCCCGCCGCGAGCATCTGCTCGGGATTGGTGCCCGCGCCGGCCGATCCGGGCGGCGAGAGTTTGACGTCGAGACGGCCGTCGGTGCTCTTCGCATGGCCTTCGCGGCCTCCGACGACGCGCGTTTTGCCCGTGTACAGGACGGTGTCGATCTGGGTCATGATGCGTTCCTCTTTGGATTCGAAAAGTTGACTGGCTTAGTGATGCGCGAAGAGCCGGGCGACGTCGTTCGTGGCCACGCCGCGCGCGCCCGATTGCGAAACCGTGTCGCTCATGCCGCCGTATGCCTGCATCGGCGCGGCGGCGCTTTCGCTGGCGATGGTCTGCGCGCTCACGCCGCGCTGCGACGAAGGCGCGCCGGCAAGCGGATCGTAGTGCGGCGCGGGGCCGTAGCCGCTGCTGGCGAAGGCGGAACCGGCGGCGACGGCGCTGACGGCGAAGACTGCGGCGGTGACGAATTGCCTGATCATGATTCGAACCTCGTTTGCGTGATTCAGGAAATGGATTAGCTACCTTGATAGAGACTGCGCAACGCCGCGATCTCGCCATCGCGTTGTGCCTGTGCCAGCTCGGCCTTCACTTCGGCGCGCGTCTTGCCGGCATACGCGTGGTTCGCGACGGCCTGTTGGGACTGCACGTTCAGCGGCACGTTCTTCACGGCGGCGTGAGCAACACCGGTCATGGCGCCGGCGACGAGAGCGAAAGCAACGATCGTGGATTTCATGGTGTTTCTCCTTGAATGCTGATGATTCGGTCGGTTGAGTGAGTTACGGCGATCGGGCATCGCGGGTGTCGGTCTTGCGTGTCACTCGTGAGCCGTCGTTGTGTGTATTTGAAGGCCCGCACGTATCTGGCTTGTGTCGGCGATGCGGGTCTTGTGCAATGTTTTGTATCGCGCACGTTGCAGATACATTGCGATACAGAACCCCGCCTAGCGCTCGGCCAGCAGCTTGCCGATCGCGGCTTCGGTCTGCGCGTAATCGCCTTCGCCGAAATGCGTGTAGGCCACGCGCCCGTGCTTGTCGATCAGATAGAACGCCGGCCAGTACTGATTGCCGTACGCGGCCCACGTCGCGTAGCGGTTATCCAGCGCGACGGGATACGTGATCCCGTTGCGTTCGATCGCGCGCTTGACGTTGTTCGTATCGCGCTCGAACGGAAACTCGGGCGTATGCACGCCGACGACCACGAGCCCTTTGTCCTTGTACTTCTGATTCCACGATTTCACGGCCGGCAGCGTGTTGAGGCAATTGCCGCACGCGAAGGTCCAGAAATCGACGAGCACGACCTTGCCGCGCAATTGCGCGAGCGAGAGCGGCTCGCTGTTGATCCACTTGTCGATGCCGGCGAATTCCGGCGCGACGTTGTCGCTCGTGTGAGCGCTTGCGGGTGCGGCGGCCTGCGCGGGCGCGATGGCCGCACACGCGGCGATTCCGGCGCACACGGCGGCGTTTCTGATGGCGTCGAGCATGACGAAGTCCTCTTGAATGCGGTGAATATCGGAGCGGCGTGAGATGGCTGGTGAGATCGCCACATCGCTCCGGCAGGCCGACGTTCGCATCGGCATGACCGCATTGGACTGCGCGCGCGTATCCCGCTTGTGTCGGATAAAGGCGCGCTGCGCAATGTTATGTATCGCGCGACATGCGGGGTACACTGCGATACAAAACGTCCGCCGAAGCGCGCTATAACGCAGTCATCGCAATCGGCGGGAGCTTCGAATGAAACGCATGCTGGCGGTCTTCGCCTTTCTCATCGGCGGGATCGCGACGGAAATGGCCCATCCGGTTCAGTGTCTGCTGGTCAGCCCGAGCCGGATGCAACTCAAGCGTCAACGACAACGATCCATCGATGGAAACCACTGATCACGTTTTGATCGTCGACGACGATCGCGGCATCCGCGAACTGCTCGCCGAATACCTCGAAAAAAACGGAATGCGTGTATCGCTCGCCGCGAACGGCCGGCAGATGCGCGCCGTGCTGGAGCAGCAAGGCGCGCCGGATCTGATCGTGCTCGATCTGATGCTGCCCGGCGAGGATGGCCTCGTGCTGTGCCGCGAGCTGCGCGCGGGCAAGTTCCGCCATGTGCCGGTGCTGATGCTCACCGCGCGCAACGAGGAAGCCGACCGCATTCTCGGCCTCGAAATGGGCGCCGACGATTACCTTCCCAAGCCCTTCGCCGTGCGCGAATTGCTCGCGCGCATCAAATCCGTATTGCGCCGCACGCGCATGCTGCCGCCGGGCATGGAAGTCACCGAAACCTCGCAGATGCTGGGATTCGGCGACTGGCGTCTCGACACGACCGCGCGCCATCTCCTCGACGCGGAAGGCACGATGGTCGCGCTCTCGGGCGCGGAATACCGCCTGCTGCGCGTGTTTCTCGACAACGCCCAGCGCGTGCTCACGCGCGATCAGTTGCTGAACCTGACGCAAGGCCGCCAGGCCGATGCATTCGATCGCTCCATCGATCTGCTCGTGTCGCGCTTGCGTCAACGGCTGCGCGACACCGCGCGCGAGCCGCGTTACATCAAGACCTTGCGCAGCGAAGGCTACGTCTTCTCCGCCGAAGTCAAACCGGTCGAGTCTTCTCAATGAGCACCGTTTCCTCCAGTTCACCGCTGCACTGGCCGCGCACGCTGTTCGCGCGCCTCGCGCTGATACTCGTCGTCGGGCTCGCGCTCGCCCAGACATTCTCGTTTCTTCTGACCATGCGCGAGCGCGACGAATCGATGACCAACATGATGGTCGGTTACGTCGAGCGCGAGGTCGCGAGCTCGGTCGCGCTGCTCGATCATCTGCCGCCGGAGGAGCGTGCGCAGTGGCTGCCGCGTCTCGCGCGTCGCAGCTACGAGTTCATCCTCGGACCGGGCGATCAGACCGGCGCGAAGCCGGATGCAGAGTTGTCGGAACGCTTCGCGAACTCGATCGGCGCGGGCATCGCCAATCGTTATCCGATGACGGTCAATGCCGTTCCCGGTCCCAGGGAGCGTTTTCAGGTGCATCTGAAGCTGTCGGATGGCTCGCCGCTCACCATCGACATGCGTCCGGTCGCCGGCATGCCGATGTCCGGCTGGCTCCCGCTCGTGCTGACGTTGCAGTTGATCGTGCTCGGCGCGTGCTGCTGGCTCGCGGTGCGCCTCGCAACCGGCCCGCTCAAGCGCCTCGCCAAAGCCGCCGATACGCTCGGCCCGGATCTCAAGGCCGAGCGTCTGCCGGAATCGGGACCGGAGGAAGTCGCGCGCGCCGCCAAAGCGTTCAACGCGATGCAGGACCGCGTTTCGATGTACATGGCCCAACGCATGCAGATCCTCGCGGCGATCACGCACGATTTGCAGACGCCGATCACGCGTATGCGGCTGCGCGTCGACGTGATGGACGACGAATCGACCGGCGCGAAGCTGCAGCAGGATCTGAAGGAGATGGAATCGCTCGTGAAGGAAGGCGTGACCTACGCGCGCACGCTGCACGGCACGAACGAAGCGCCGCGCCGCATCGATGCCGACGCGCTCATCGAAACCATGGTCGACGATTATCTCGATGCAGGACAATCGGTGAGGTTGTCGGGCAACATCGGCGGTGCACTGATGGCGCCGCCGCAGGCCTTGAAGCGCGTTATCGGCAATCTCGTCGATAACGCGATCAAGTATGCCGGCGAGGCGGAAATCGAAGTCTCGACGCGCGACGACGGACGCGCCGTCATCTCCGTGCTCGATCGCGGGCCGGGCATTCCGGAAGAATCGCTGGACGCGGTGTTCGAGCCCTTCGTGCGGCTCGAAGATTCGCGCAACCGGCAAACGGGCGGCACCGGACTGGGGCTCGCGATCGCGCGCCAGCTCACGCTCGCGATGGATGCGTCGCTCACGCTGCATCATCGGGAAGGCGGCGGGCTCGAAGCGCGGCTCGCGCTCAAGAAGACCGCTTGAGACATTTTTTCCGATCCATCACATACGACGTCTTATATTTCCTTACGCGTTTGCACCGAGTTGACGCGTCTCCTGCGTGTTGGATAACGTTTGCCTTGTACGCAAACTGATACGACATCCGATAAATAAACGATCAGGAGACGATCGATGAAGCACCCACAAAACCGCGCGCGCCGCGCGTTCGTGAAGTTCGCGGGGCTGTCGGCGGGCGCCCCGCTGCTCGGCGCGATGAGCACACTCGGCGCGCTCGCCGGTTGCGGCGGCCACGACGACTCCGATTCCGCCTCCGGCTCGCCGACGCCGCCCGCCGCGCAAGACCCGATCTGGGGCCCGTCCGGCTCCGCGACGCAGATCGTCAACGCGCTGCAGAGCGTCTCGACGTCGATGTTTCCGAGCCGCCAGTTCCTCGTCACCGATTACGGCGCGAAAACGTGCGCGGTCGTCGCGGCGGCGAATCCATACACCGATCCGGCGAAGTCGCCATTGAGCACCGGCGCGGACCAGACCCACGCGCCCGGCTCCTTCGATTCGCGCCCCGCGTTTCTCGCGGCCATCGCGGCCTGCAACGCGGCGGGCGGCGGACACGTCGTCGTGCCGTCGGGAACGTGGTATTGCGCGGGACCGATCGTGCTGCTGTCGAACGTCGACTTTCATCTGTCCGCGAACTGCACGATCTACTTCAGCCCGAATCCCGCCGACTACGCGAAGGATGGCCCGGAAGATTGCGGCGCGAACGGCAAGCTCTACTACAGCCGCTGGCAGGCGAACGACTGCCTCAACTACGGCCCGCCGGTCTACGCGCGCAATCAGACGAACATCGCGGTGACGGGCGAAGGCGACAGCTCCGTGCTCAACGGCCAGGCGATGACGCCATTCGCCGGCAGCGGCAACACCGCGACGTGCTGGTGGACGTGGAAGGGCAATAGCGGCGTCTACGGCTGCGTGAATTCGTCGACGCCATCGCAGGCATCGGTCAATGCGAACAACGTCGACCTGAAGACCGCCGTGCCCGGCATCGCCGATGCGCTCTACACCAAGCTCACCGATCCGGCCACGCCGTGGCAGCAGGACCAGAACTATCTGCCGGCGCTATCGGAAGCGGGCGTCGCCATCGAAAAGCGCATCTTCGGCATCGGCCATTATCTGCGGCCGTGCATGGTGGAATTCATCGGCTGCACGAACGTGCTGATGGAAAGCTATCGCACGAACAACACGCCGTTCTGGCAGCATCATCCGACCGATTGCCGCAACGTCGTGATGCGCAGCGTGACGGTGGACAGCATCGGCCCGAACAATGACGGCTTCGATCCCGACGCCTGCGACACGGTCCTCTGCGAGAACGTGACGTTCAACACCGGCGACGACTGCATCGCGATCAAGTCGGGCAAGGATCTCGACACGCAGTACGGCCCGGCGCAGAACCACGTCATCCAGAACTGCACGATGAACAGCGGCCACGGCGGCATCACGCTCGGCAGCGAAATGGGCGGCGGCGTGCAGAAAATCTACGCGCGCAACCTGCAGATGCTCAACAAGTTCTGGGCGACGAATTCGCTGAACATCGCGATCCGCATCAAGACGAACATGAATCGCGGCGGCTTCGTGAAGGACTTTTACGTCGACAACGTGACGCTGCCCAACGGCGTGAGCCTCACGCCTTCCGGTTACGGCAGCAGTCTGCTCGCGGGCAGCCCGATCAACGCGACGGTGCCGCTCGGCGTGGCGACGGCGACGGCGGCGAATCCATCGGCGGCGCAGGGCGGCATCATCACGTTCGATTGCGACTATCAGCCGTCGAAAGACGCGATCCGCACGCGGCCCGCGCTCGTGCAGAACGTGAACATCTCGAACCTGAAGGCGAGCAACGTGTCGCTGAACGGCGCGAGCGGATCGTGTTTTCAGGCAATCGTCGCGCAAGGCCCGGTCGCGTTCGATTACAACGGCCCCGCGCCGACGCCCGCGATTCCGGCGATCACCGGCGTCACGATCACGGATTGCGATTTCGGCACACCGGTCGCGGCCGGACCCGCAACGGCGACGACGCCCGGCCCGATCTACGCGTACAACGTTCACGACATCGTGCTTGCGAACACGCTGATCGCGGGCGTCGCGATGAACTCGACAGTCAGCGACGCGCGCTGAAACGACGCCACGCAAGCCAGGGCAGGCGCGCGAGGAAGCCGAGGAAAAGCCGCATGTGCATCCATGTCAGCAGCGCGTTGTCGCGGCCGTAGTGGAAGTGCGAGACGCCGCCTTCCTCGGCCGTGAAGTAGCGCACGGGCGCGTCGACGTTGATCGGGCGCACGCCGCGCCAGCACAGGCGCACGACCGCTTCCGGATCGAAGTCGAAGCGGCGCATGAAAGTCTGCGCATGCATCAGCGCGGCGAGCGGCGCGATCGGATAGACGCGAAAGCCGTAGAGCGAATCGCCGATGCCCATCCACAGCGTTTCGAGATTCGCCCAGCCGTTCGAGATGCGCCGTCCCTGCACGCGCAGTTGCGGCGCGCTCGCATCGAATTTCGGGCGGCCGAGGATCATCGCATCGGGCGCCTTCATCGACGTTTCCATGAACGTGCGGATCAGCGCGGCGGGATGTTGTCCGTCCGAGTCCATCGTGAGGACGTGCGTGAAGCCGAGCTTCGCCGCTTCGTCGATGCCCGCGAGAATTGCCGCGCCCTTGCCGCGATTTTCTGGCAGCACGATCACGCGCAGCCCGTCGTCGGCTTCGGCCATTTTGACGAGGCGTTCGGCGCTGCCGTCGGTACTGCCGTCGACGACCACCCACACCGGATTCCACTGCTCGCGCGCCCCGCGCACGGTTTCATCGACTTTCTCGCCGGGGTTGTAGCTCGGAATGAGGACGAAGTGCGTGGACGATGCGCGTGTGGAAGGCATTGCAAAAAAAAGCGGAATGAGTTGCGACGAATTTTAAAGTCTGCCGATGCCGATGCTTTCAGTCGCGGATGCGATGCGCATCGAGTTCGCCCGCATAAAAGCGCTGCAATTCGGCGATGAACGCCTGCAGCGCAGCGTGATCGCGTCCCGGCGGCGCGAAGCGGCGGCCGAGCGTCACGCGATAGGTGATCGGCAGCGCGGGCTTCCTGAAGATCTGCCAGCCCTTGCCGAGAAAACCGGAATCCGTTTCGATAACCAACGTCTGGACCGGCGCCTGCGCGCGCGCCGCGATCAGTGCGATGCCGCCCTTCAGCGGATTCACCGCCGCGCTTTCGGTGCGCGTGCCTTCGGGAAAAAGCAACAGCGGACTGCCACGCTGCAGTTCGGCGACGGCGGCGCGAATCAGCCCGACGGACGTATCGTTGACGATATAACCCGCGAGCAGCGCGCCCGGCCCGAGAAACACGTTGCCGGCGACATCGCCCTTCATGACGCAGCAGGTGTCGGGCACGCGCGACGCGATCAGCAGCGCATCGAGCAGGCACGGATGATTCGGCGCGAGGATCATCGCGGGCTGGCCCGCGAGCGCATCGAGTCCGGAGAGATCGAAGCGGCATACGCCGAGCGTGCGCAGCAGCACGAAATAGCCGTGCCACACGCGCTGCACGACGGCTCGTCCGACGCGCCGGCCCGCATCGACGCTCAATACGCGGCGCAGAATCCACGCGAACGGAAACCACGCGAGACAGACGAGCGCGAGCACGACGAGCGCGAAATAGAACGCCACGCATTGCCATGCGGATTCGAGCGCGCCGGCAAGCGAACCCTTGCCGTCCGCCGCGCCGAATTTCCGATGAGCGTCACTCATCGCGCCACCCGATCGAGCATCATCAATTGGCCGATAGCTCCGCGCGTTGCGCATCGCGCAGATTGCGGCGGCGCTGACGATACGCGCGCAGCGAATTGCGCCAGTCGAGCGCGGCCGAGATGTAATAGATGCCCTTGAATGCACGCAGCGAATGCCAGATCGGCGTCGAGCCGAAGATATCGCCCGCGAGCAGCGACAGCAGCGCTTCCTTCATGCGCAGCGGATTTCTCGGGCCCATGAAGAGATTGCGCATCGTCGGCGAGGTCATGCGATAGATGAACCACGAGAACTCGCGCGGACCGTGACGCACGTCGCGGTCGAACTTCGCGAGCGCGGCTTGCGCGTTCGCGGGATTCGTCAGCGCGGCGTCGATCGCATCCGCGCCCGCGAACGCGCTCTGCATCGCAAGCATCACGCCGGACGAGAACACCGGATCGATGAACGCGAACGCATCGCCGAGCAAGAGGAAGTTGCGTCCGTGCGTCATGTCGCCGGTGTACGAGTAGTTGCCGGTCGCGTGGACTTCGCTGATCAGTTCGGCATCCTTCAGGCGCGCGGCGAGCGGCGGGCACATCGCGATGGTCTCGCGAAAGAACGTCTCGACCGACGTGCCCTTCGGACGCTGCTTCAGATACGCAGGCCACACGACCGCGCCGACGCTCGTCGCGCCGTCCGCGAGCGGAATGAACCAGAACCAGCCGTGCTCGAACCAGAACACGGTGATGTTGCCTTCGTTTTCGCCTTCGTTGCGGCGCGCGTTGCGGAAATGGCCGTACAGCGCCGACGAGTTGTGCCGTTCGTTGCGGCGCTTCGTCTTGAAGTGATTCGCGAGCAGCGTGTCGCGCCCCGAAGCATCGACGACGAAACGCGCCCGCACGTGCTCGATGCGGCCATCGTCGTGTTCGGCGTCGATCGTCGCGCTCGAACCATCCGGCGCGAACGCGACATCGCGCGCGCGGCAGCCTTCGCTCACCTGCGCGCCGTGCTTCGCGGCGTTGCGCAAGAGGATGTCGTCGAGCTCGGAGCGGCGCACCTGATACGCGCTCGGCATCGACTTGTCCCACGCATCGGCGAAAAGGAAACGCTGCATGCGATTGTCGTGCTGCGGCGATACGAACTCGGCCGCGAGCTTGACCATGCCGATGGCGCGCACTTCATCCGCGATGCCGAGCTTTTCGAACAGCCGCAAGTTCGCCGGCAACAGCGATTCGCCGATATGAAAACGCGGATGCCGCGCCTTCTCCAGCACGCGCACGCGATAGCCGCGGTCCGCGAGCAGGGTCGCGGCGGTCGATCCGGCCGGTCCGCCGCCGATCACGACGACATCCCAGGTTTGCGTCGTTTCACTCATCTGCGTCCCTCGGTGTGCTGGTCAGGCGATCCCGCCGTTGATCGACAGGACCTGCCCGGTGACATAAGCCGCCGCATCCGACACCAGATACGCGACCATGCCCGCGATTTCTTCCGCCGTGCCCGCGCGCTGCGCCGGCACCAGTTGCTTGATGCGCTCGGGCGGAAAGGCGCTGCCGAGCATCGGCGAATCGATGACGCCGGGCGCCACCGCGTTCACGGTGATGCCGCGCGACGCGAGTTCCTGCGCCAGCGCACGCGTCGCGCCGATCAGCCCGGCCTTCGCGGCGGCATAGTTCACCTGCCCGCGATTGCCCATTAAACCCGACAGCGACGACATGTTGACGATGCGTCCCCAGCGCGTGCGGATCATCGGCATCAGAAGCGGCTGCGTGACGTTGAAAAAACCGTCGAGCGTAACGTCGAGCACGCGTTTCCATTGCTCACGCGTCATGCCGGCCATCGGCGCGTCGTCGTGGATGCCCGCGTTGTTCACGAGAATCTGCACCGGGCCGTCCGCGAGGATGCGCGCGAGCGCGGCGTCGGTGGCGTCGGGATCGGTCACGTCGAAACCGATGGCATGCGCCGTGCCGCCCGCCGCGCGAATGGCTTGCACGCAGCTTTCAGCACGCTCGATGCCGCCGTTCGCGTGAATCCAGACTTCGTGTCCGGCCGCGCCGAGCGACCGGCCGACGGCTTGTCCGATCGCGCCGCTGCCGCCTGTCACGAGCGCGCGCATGGCCTTATCGCGTGCGATGCGCGGCGACGTGCGCCGCGAGCGCGCCGAGGCTCGCGAAAATCTTCTGATTGTCCGGATTGTCCGAGCGGAGTTCGAAGCCGTACTTCTTCGAGATCAGGAGCGCGATCTCCAGAATATCGATGGAATCGAGCCCGAAACCTTCTTCATACAACCGCGTATCGGCCGAGACGGCCTTGGGATCGACGTCCTCGAGATTCAGTTCGGCGACGATCAGCTCGGCGAGCTCTCTTTCCAGTTCATTCATCGTGTGTACAGGCCAGCGCAGGGAGGCGCCAAGGGCGGCTCGGAAAACGTGCGCCCCGCTTATCCGCACGTCGTCGGCTGCCTGTTATCGAGATAATTGCAGTGGCGAAATTCTAGACGATGCCCCTTGGGACGCCTAGTAGGAAAGGTAACTGGCCGCATGGCATCCTGCACCGGTGTAATTTTGAGAAAAATCAGGGAGTTCGCCGCGTGACGGGACCCCTGCGTCGGTAGGGTAAAATTCGCGCGTCTGACGAATGTAAGATCATCGAACAATCGGTTACAGACCGCCCGCGCACCGGCGCGGGAGAATGATCGTCAGGCGGGCGACTGCCGAGTTTTCTTCAACAACCGAGCGTTCACTAAAGAGCGCCGCAGCCGCATCCCATGTTGCGTACCTTTTTTCATCGACCAGCGGTTTTCGAGCGCCCGTCGCCTCCCGCGGGAGCGCGCCGATGAACGCCACCCGCTTTCTGCGCGCGGCGGGCGTCGTTGCCGCGATCGTCGCGTATCAGCTTGGCGCGCACCATGCCGCGTCCACGCCCGGCGCGCACGGACTCGGCCTCGCGCTCGTGCTCGCACCCCTTTTGTTGATCGCGCTGAACGCCGCCGTGCGCTCGAACGCGCGCGCGTGGCTCTTGCCGCTCTGGGCGCTCGGCTGCATGGCGCTTTGGCTCGCGCGTGCGCCGCTCACCGCGCATTTCGGCTGGGGGCTGTGGATCGAACACACGAGCTTCAATCTCGCGCTCGCGTGGATGTTCGGCCGCACGCTCGGACCGGGCCGCGAGCCGCTCTGCACGCAGTTCGCGACGATGGTCCACGGCAAGCTGGAGTCGCGCGTCGCGCGCTACACGCGGCGTGTCACCTTGGCATGGACGCTCTTCTTCGTCGCGACCGCGTTCGTATCGACGATGCTGTTCGCGTTCGCATCGATCGTCACGTGGTCCACGTTCGCCAACTATCTCGCGCTGCCGCTCGTCGGGCTCATGTTCGTCGCCGAATACGCGTGCCGGCGCATCGCGCTGCCGGACATGGAGCCGTCGAGCATCATGGACGCCGTTCGCGCCTACGCGCATTCGATGCAGATGCGTCGCAGCGGAGCGCAGTGATGCCGTCGAATTCATCGCACATGCAGACTTTTCCGCTGGTTTTCCACACATCGCCGGATCAGACCATCGCCTGGCGCGACGGCGCGAGCGTCTCCGTGCGCGACTTTCTCGCCGATGTCCGCGCGCTCGCCGATGCGCTTCCCGAAGGCGGGCATGTGTTCAACGTGTGTACGGACCGGTATCGCTTCACGGTGAGCCTGTGCGCGACGCTCGTCGCGGGCAAGACGAGCCTGCTGCCTTCGACACACACGCCGGAAATGGTGCGCGCCCTCGCCTCGTTCGCGCCCGACGCGTTTTGCCTGCACGACAGCGACGATTGCGCGATCGATCTGCCGCGCTTTCGCTATCCGGAGGTTGCGCACGTGGACGTTTCCGGCGAAGCGCAGGTTCCGCATATCGACGGGGCGCGCGTCGTCGCGTACGTGTTCACGTCCGGCTCGACCGGTGTGCCGGTGCCGCATCGCAAGACGTGGGGCTTTCTCGTGAAGAACGTGCGCGCCGCCGCCGACCGGCTCGGCCTGCTCGGGCAAGCCCGCGCGACGCTCATCGGCACGGTGCCGCCGCAGCACATGTACGGCTTCGAATCGACGGTGCTGCTCGCGCTCATCGGCGGCCTCGCGTTCAGCAACCGTCAGCCGTTCTATCCCGTCGATATCCGCGCGGAACTCGACGCCGTGCCGGAACCGCGCGTGCTCGTCAGCTCGCCGATCCATCTGCGCGCGCTCTTTGCCAACGACGAAGCGTTGCCGCGCGCATCGCTCGTGCTGTCGGCGACCGCGCCGCTTTCGGAAAAACTCGCGCTCGACGCCGAAGCGCGCCTCGACGCGCCGCTGATGGAAATCTACGGCAGCACCGAAACGGGCCAGATCGCGACGCGCCGCACTGCGCGCACCGCCGCGTGGGAGTTGTTTCCCGACATCGCGCTGACGCCACGCGCCGACGATGCCGACGATCCCGGCGAACCGACGATGTGGGCGTCGGGCGGACACGTCGAAACGCCGGTGCCGATGGGCGACGCGCTCGAACTCATCGACGAGACGCATTTTCTGCTGCACGGGCGCAAGGCGGATCTCATCAACATCGCGGGCAAGCGCACGTCGCTCGCGTATTTGAATCATCAGCTGAACGCGGTGCCGGGCGTGGTCGACGGCGTGTTCTACATGCCTGACGAAACGGAAGCCGACAGCGAACCCGTGCGCCGTCTGATGGCGCTCGTCGTCGCGCCGAGGCTCGCCGTGGCGGACTTGCAGCGCGCGTTGCGCGAGCGCATCGACGCCGCGTTCATGCCGCGTCCGCTGCTGTTCGTCGAAACGCTGCCGCGCAACGCGACCGGCAAGCTGCCGCGCGACGTGCTCACGCAACTGATCGAGCAGGAACGCAAGCGGCGCGCGGCGTTGAGCTTCACCGTGCCGCCGGATCATCCCGCGCTCGCCGGACATTTCCCCGGCCATCCGATCGTGCCGGGCGTCGTCCTGCTCGATCACGCGCTCGACGCGATCGGCGCCGCGCTCGGCACGAGCGCTGACGCGTGCAGGATCGAATCGGCGAAATTCCTGAGTCCGGCGAAACCGGGCGAGGCGCTCGATATCGCCTACGAAACGGCGGCGAGCGGCGCGATCCGCTTCACGATTCGCGCGGGCGCACGCGCGGTGGCGAGCGGCGCGCTCGCGGCGCCGTCCGCCGGGGACGCCCGAGCATCGTGAACAAGCCGCGCAACCGCGACGACTGGGCCGACCGCCAGGAACGCAGCAACCTCGCGTTGCTGCGCTTCATGACGTGGATATCGCTGCGCTTCGGACGGCGCATCGGGCGCGTGCTGCTGCGGATCATCACCGCGTATTTCGTCGTGTTCGCGCCGCGCGCGCGGCGTGCGTCGCGCGGCTATCTGAATCGCGCGCTCGGGCGGCATGCGGGCTGGCGCGACGGGTATCGGCATGTGTTTTCGTTCGCATCGACGATTCACGACCGCATCTATCTGCTCAACGAGCGCTTCGATCTGTTCGATATCCGCACGCACGGCGTCGAGGATGTCGAAGCGGCGCTCGCCGGCGGACACGGCGCGTTCTTGATGGGCGCGCATCTCGGCAGCTTCGAAGTGGTGCGCGCGATCGGGCGGGCGCAGCCGCATATCCGCATCGCGATCACGATGTATGAAGAGAACGCGCGCAAGATCAACGCGATCCTCGCCGCCGTGAATCCGGCCGCGCATCACGATGTGATCGGTCTCGGCAAAGTCGATGCGATGCTCAAGGTGCGCGAGCGGCTCGATGCGGGCAGCCTCGTCGGCATTCTCGCGGACCGCACGCTGCCCCAGGCCGGCGACGCGCTCAGGGAACGCGACTTTCTCGGCGCGCCCGCCGCGTTTCCGCTCGGGCCGCTGCATATGGCGGCGGTGCTGCGCCGTCCGGTCGTCTTCATGACGGGGCTGTATCTCGGCGGCAATCGCTACGACATCCATTTCGAAACGCTCGCCGATTTCTCGACGATCGAGCGCGGCGAGCGCGCCGCCGCCGTCGATGCCGCGCTCACGCGCTATGTCGCGCTGCTCGACAAGTATTGCCGCGCCGCGCCGTACAACTGGTTCAACTATTTCGATTTCTGGCAGACGAGCGCCGCGCAGGACCACGCGCCCGCGAGCGCGGCGCCGCTGCGGGAAGCGACGAGGGATTCCTGAACTCATGCGAATTTTCGCCGCCGTTCTGACGGCCGCCTTGCTGTCGGCTGCATCGACGATCAGTGTCGCCGCCGACGCCCCCTGGACGCTCGATCGCCTGATGAACACGCTCGGCGCGAAGAAATCGGGCCGCGCGCATTTCACCGAGACGCGTTATCTGAAGATCGCGCAGGCGCCGCTCGAATCGTCGGGCGAGCTCGTGTTCGTCGCGCCCGATCATCTGGAAAAGCACACGACGAGTCCGAAGCCGGAGAATCTTGTCGTCGATGGCGACATGCTCACCGTCGACCGCAACGGCCGCAAAATCACGATCCCGCTGCGCAACTATCCGGAACTGGGCGCGTTCATCGAAAGCATTCGCGCGACGCTCGCGGGCAACCGCTTCGCGCTCGAAAATGCGTACAAGGTTTCGATCGACGGCAAAGGCAACGACTGGACGATGACGCTCGTGCCGATCGATTCGCGCATGCAGCAGAAAGTCAGCTCGATCACGCTCGCAGGCACGGGCGCGGCGCTCGCGCGCGTCGAGATTCGCCAGGCCGACGGCGACCGCTCGCTGATGCGCCTGCAAGACGCGTCGGCGCACTGACCGCGGCATGCGCGCGGTCTCGCGGTCCTTGCGTCAGCCGGCGGTCATCGTCTGGCTGTGCTTTCTCGCGGCGTGCGCGGCGATCATCGCGCGCGCGAGCTTTTCCGCCGATCTCTCCGCTTTCCTTCCGCGCACGCCGAGTGAGCAGCAGCGCGTGCTCGTCGAGCAGTTGCGCGACGGGCTCGTGTCGCGGCTGATTCTCGTCGGCATCGAGGGCGGCGATGCTAATGCGCGCGCCGAACTCTCGCGCAAAATCGCGGCGACGCTGCGCGAGGACAAGCGCTTTTCGGCGATCAACAACGGCGAGCCGGTCGGACAGGCGCGCGACGAGCGCTTCGTGTTCGAGCATCGCTATCGGCTGAGTCCATCGGTTACGCCCGAGCGCTTCAGCGAATCCGGCCTGAAAGACGCGCTCGCCGACAGTCTCGACCTGCTCGCCTCGTCCGCGGGCATGATGACGAAGGACTTGCTGCCGCACGATCCGACCGGCGAAGTCACCGCGCTCGTCAGCCGTCTCGACAGCGGCGCGCAGCCCGCGATGCACGGCGGCGTGTGGGCATCGCGCGACGGCCAGCGCGCCGTGTTGCTCGCGCAGACCGCGAGCCCCGGTTCCGACACCGACGCGCAAGCGAGCGCGATGGCCGCGATCCGCGCCGCGTTCGACAAGGCCGCGCCGGGCGCGACGCCTTTTCGCCTGCTGCTGACGGGGCCGGGCGTCATCGCCGTCGAATCGCGCGACACGATCATGCGCGACGTGCGCTGGCTGTCGGCGGCGAGCATCGTGCTGATCGTCGTGCTGCTGCTCGCGGTGTATCGGTCGGTGCCGACGCTCTTGCTCGGCCTGATGCCGGTGCTTTCCGGCGTCGCGGCGGGCGTGGCCGCCGTGAGCCTCGCGTTCGGCACGGTCCACGGTCTGACGCTCGGTTTCGGCACGACGCTCATCGGCGAGGCGGTCGACTATTCGATCTATCTCTTCGTGCAATCGGCGGGCGTTCAACGGCGCGAATCGCTGAAGGACTGGGTCGCGGGCTTCTGGCCGACGATCCGTCTCGGCGTGCTGACGTCGATCTGCGGCTTCGCCTCGATGCTCTTCTCCGGCTTTCCGGGCCTCGTGCAGCTTGGGCTGTATTCGATCGTCGGTTTGTCGACGGCGGGCATCGTCACGCGCTTCGTGCTGCCGCATCTGCTGCCGCAAGGCTTCGCGATTCGCGATGTCTCGCGCCTCGGCAATGTGCTCGCGCGTTTCGCCGCGCGCGCGTCGCACTTGCGCGTGGCGCTCGCGGTGCTGCTTTTCGCCGCGCTCGCGACGCTGCTCATGCAGCGGCACGGCTTGTGGAGCCAGGAGTTGTCGTCGCTCAGCCCGGTTCCGAAGGCGAGCCAGGATCTCGACGAACGCCTGCGCGCGGATGTCGGCGCGCCGGACGTGCGCTATCTCGTCGTGGTGTCGGCGGCGAGCGAGCAGGCCGCGCTCGAGCGCGCGGAAGCCGTCGCGCGGCAATTGCAGCCGCTCGTCGATGCCCGCGTGATCGCCGGTTTCGAAAGCCCGGCGACGTATCTGCCGAGCGACGCCGCGCAGCGCGCGCGCATCGCGAGCCTGCCGGATGCCGATACCTTGCGCGCGCGTCTCGCGCCCGCTTTGCGCAATCAGACGATCCAGGTAAAGCCCGAGGTTTTCGAGCCTTTCATCGCCGATGTCGAAGCCGCGCGCGCGCAGCCGCTCTTGCGACGCGCCGATCTGCGCGGCACGTCGATGGCGCTCGCCGTCGATTCGCTTCTCACCGAACGCGACGGCCGCTGGACCGCGATGCTGCCTTTGCGCGCGGCCGAAGGCTCGGACGTGCAGGTGCACCAAATTCGCGCGGCGGTCGCGGCGGCGCGCGTGCCGGACGCGCTTTTCGTCGACATGAAAGCGGAAGCCGATCGCCTCTACCGGAACTACGTGCACGAGGACATTCGCCTGTCGCTCGGCGGATTCGCCGCGATCGTCGTGCTGCTGGTGCTCGCGCTGCGCTCACCGGTGCGCGCGGCGCGCACGCTGGCGCCGCTCGTCGCGGCGGTGATCGTCGTGATCGCGAGCCTCGCGCTCGCGGGCAAGTCGCTGACGATCCTGCATCTGATCGGCATGCTGCTGATTGTCGCGGTCGGCTCGAATTACGCGCTCTTCTTCAACTATCGCGCGCACGCCGAAAACGACGCGGTTTCGCCGCAGACGCTCGTCTCGCTCGTGATCGCGAATCTCGCGACCGTGCTCGGCTTCGGGCTGCTCGCGCTGTCGAACGTGCCGATGCTCAAGACCTTCGGGTTGACGGTCGGTCCCGGCGCGATTCTGGCGCTGCTGTTCTCGGCGATTCTCGCGCCGCGCTCGGGATTGTCGCGATGAACGCGCCCGGCGAGCCGCGCCGCTGGACGCCGACGCCCTTGATCGGCGGCGCGGCGGCCGTGCACGCGGGCGCGCTGGCATCGCTGATCCTCGCGCCCGCGACCTGGCCGTGGGCGGCGGGCGGCGTGATCGCGTCGCATCTCGCGCTGACGGCGGCGGGACTCTGGCCGCGAAGCGCCCTGCTCGGCCACAACTGGACGACGCTCCCCGAATCGGCGGGTGCGTGCATCGCCATCACCATCGACGATGGCCCCGATCCCGACGTGACGCCGCGCGTGCTCGATCTGCTCGACGCGCATCGGGCACGGGCGACGTTCTTCTGCATCGGCGAGCGGGCGCGCGCCTATCCGAACATCGTTCGGGAAATCGTCGCGCGCGGACATGCCGTCGAGAATCACAGCCAGCGGCATCGGCATGATTTTTCGCTGATGGGACCGGGCGCGTTGCGGCGCGAGATCGACGCTGCGCAAGCCACGTTCGAGGAAATCGTAGGCACGCGGCCCCTCTTCTTTCGCGCGCCAGCGGGCTTGCGCAATCCGTTTCTCGAACCGGTGCTGTGCGCGCTCGGCCTGCAGCTCGCCAGCTGGACGCGGCGCGGTTTCGATACGCGCACCGGCGACGCATCGCTCGTTTCGCGACGTTTGCTGAACGGATTCGCTGCGCGCGACATTCTGCTCGTCCACGATGGCCACGCCGCAAGGGACGCAAACGGCGCGCCCGTCCTGCTCGCCGCGCTCGACACCGTGTTGCGCGCGGCGGCGGATCGCGGGCTTGTCACCGTCACATTGCGCGAGGCGATCGTCGGATAGACGGCGCGGCCCCTCCGCTCGATTCTGGTGAGCACCCCATTCACTCCGCGCACACTATTATTTCGGATTGCAAATAAGAATCTTCCGGAAGAGAAAAGCCACAGTCGCAAAGTATGCTTGGATCCGAAGCGATGTGTCTTTTTCCGTAAACAATATGTCGGATGACGAAGATAAGGGGTGACTGTGAGAGGGCTTGAACGAATTGCTTTTGATGCACCGAAGTCACTGGCGGAGATCACCGAGGAGCGGCTACGACAGTTGATCGTCAATGGAGAACTGGAGTTTGGGGAACAAGTCACGGAATCCAGGCTGTCCGACCTTTTTGGCTTGAGCAAAACGCCCGTCCGTGAAGCGCTCCTTCGATTGAGCATTGCCGGCCTCGTCGAGATAAAAGCGCGGTCGGGAACGTATGTGTTCTCGCTGACGGACAAGAACATCTGCGACATCAGTACGCTACGCATTACGCTCGAACAGGCCGCCATTCGCTCCGCCATGCGCGAGAACGCTGCCCGCCTCATGGAAGAACTGAACCGGAACCTCGACGCTGCACGCGCCTTGCACGCAACGTTCGAGTTGGCAACGTATCGCGCGCTCGATCATGAGTTTCATCAGATTCTCGTCAGGCATTCGGACAACCCTTATCTGATCGATTGCTACTCGACGATAAGCACGAAGGTATTGGCGATGCGCAATCGCCTGACGTTCTCGCGCGAGTACATCAATAAATCGATTGACGAGCATCGTGCAGTCACCCGCGCGCTGGTCGAAAACGATGTCGACGGAGCCTGCATCATTCTTGCAGAACACGTCAACTGTGGCTTCACGGAGCGCACGCGACGTCTGTTGACAGACATCGCGCGAATGCAGTAACGCTGGGCGCGTGGTGCGCTTATTCGATCGTGAAGGCGTGATACCGCTTCACGACGTCATCGTTCAGTTCTTGCCCAAGCCCCGGCAAATCCGGGACTGAGAAGTCGCCGCGCTCGGGTTGATAGTCGTGAATGCACAACTCGCGCACGCAATCCTTCAGGCTGTGCGTGTGATGCTCGTGAATGATGAAGTTCGGTACCGCGGCTTCGAGGTGGAGCGCTGCCGCAGTCGAGACCGGCCCGCCGCAGATATGCGCCTGCATCGTCGCGTCGTACAGGTTTGCATAGTCACAGATTTTCTTCGCCTCCGTCAGTCCGCCGCAAAGGCAAATGTCCGGCTGTATCACGGCCACGGCCTGTTTTTCGAACAGATCGCGATAACCCCAACGCGTATAGCAGCGTTCGCCGGTTGCGATCGGGATTGACGTATTGCGCGCGACCATCGCCATGTTGTCCATGTTGAGCGGATGAACCGGCTCTTCATAGAACAGGATGTTGTACGGCTCGACAGTCCGCGCGAACTGGATTGCTGCGTTGACCCCAAGCAGCGCATGCGCTTCGATGATGATGTCGACGTCCGGCCCGACAGCTTCGCGCATGGCCGCGATCCGTTCCTCACCCATGCGCAACTGGTCCGCTCGTAACAGCCCGAAGTAGTTCTGGTTGACTTCCCAATCGAGCGGCGGGCCGCCGTTGCGGTCGACTTGCAACGGGTCGACCTTGATCGCCGTATAACCCTGCGAGACGGCTTTGCGTGCTGCGTCGGCGTACTGCTCGGGGCGTGTGAGCATTTGATGCGTGTCGCTCCAACCGAACTGAAGTTGACTGGCATAGGCGCGCAACCGCTCGTTTGTCTTGCCGCCGAGCAACTGATAGACCGGCGCGCGCAGGGCTTTGCCGCGAATGTCCCACAGAGCGATATCGATCGCGCTCATGCCCGCGTAGAAGACGTTTCCGCCGCCCATGCCCCAAAACGTTGCGCGGAACAGGTTTTCCCAGATGGCTTCGACCTTCATCGGATCTTTGCCGATGATGCGCGGGGCCAGGTCGCGCACGATGCCGACGCCCGCCTTTGCGCCCGCACCATAGGCCAGGCCGACTTCGCCGATGCCGCTGATTCCTTCATCGGTATTGATACGGATAAGGACCGGATTGAAGCGCGCCATGCGCGGATCGGTTCGGCTGACTTCACAATCGAATATTTCGACGTTCGTTATTTTCATTTATCAATATTCCAGAGAGACTTCGATGGAGCCCGATGCGACGATGTCAAGCGTTCGCGGTTTGCGCCGACGGACCGACCTTCGGTGTCTGGCGAGGAATGCTCATCGTGACCAGCACACAGAACGCGGCGACGCACAAAGCCGCCTCGACCATGAACACGCCATATGATCCGTAAGCCTGAGAGACATGTCCGAGCGCCTGGTTCGCGAGAAAGCCGCCGAGACTGGAGCACGAGTAGATAAAAGCGATGCTCAACGCGAGACCGGCCGGGGACAGCATTGCAGGGGGAATGGCCCAATACGGGCCGTAGAAGCTCAGAATGCCAACGCCAAACAACGCCATGCCAGCCATGCGAAGCGACATGGACGGAACGCTCGCGATGACGAAGAAGCCGACACCCGCAAGCAGCATCGGTAGCGCGGCGTGCCATTTGCGCTCGCCCGTGCGGTCGGAGTGCGCGCCCCAAAGCGGCATCGATATCATCGCGCAGACATACGGCAGCGCCATGATGAGCCCGGTTTGCGTATCGGTCAGGGACGCCGCGAATCCCTTCACCTGCCCCGGAAGCCAGTAATTCGATGCTTGCGAGGCCGCTTGAATCAGCATGTATGAGAGCGCCAGTTTCCAGATCGTCGAATTGCCCAACACCATCTTCAGCGTCGGCTGTTCGTCGGCGCCCTGCGCGCTTCTTTCCCGCTGCAACTCCGCTACGAGCCACGCTCTTTGATCCTTGTTCAGCCATTTGGCATCCGCAGGCGCGTCGACCAGAATGAAGAAAGCCAGACCGCCCAGCAGAATGGTCGGCACGCCTTCGATCGCGAATAGCCAGCGCCAGCCGCCATACCCGGCCATGTGGACGTGCTCGACGATCCAGCCGGACATCGGCCCCGCGACGACCGAGGAAAAGGCAATCGCCATCATGAAAAGCGACGTGACCTTGGCTCGCTCGCGAGCAGGGAACCAGCAGGCGAGATAGAAGATCATGCCGGGGAAGAAACCCGCTTCGAACACGCCGAGCAGCAGGCGCGCGATCGCGACGTGGGTCGCAGTCTGGGCAAAGAATGTCAGTGCTGTAACCGCGCCCCACACTATGACGATGAAGCTGATCCAGCGGCGCGCGCCCAGGCGCTGAAGCGCGAAGTTGGCCGGAATCTGGCACAGCAGATACGACGCAAAAAACATCGATGCGATCGTGCCGAACTGGGTCGGGGAAATGTCCAACTCCCGATTCATTTGCAGGGCCGCAAAACCGACATTCACCCGGTCGAGATAGTTGAAGAAGTAAAGAATGAACGCGAACGGCACGATCTTCCACATCACCGTTCGAATGACCTGCGGCCCAAATTCCTGACGCTCCAAAAATGCCTCCCGAATATCGAATGGTCAACATACCTATTTAATATTGACAACACGGTATCCAGCAGCGTTTTCTCCGTCAACCCGAAGTATCTGATGTATGAGACACCAATTTGTGTGCCGTAGCGTGTCACGCTTCGCTTTATTAAATCTTCGCAATTCTAAACATCCAAGAACGATCGATAGACAACGTCCTATTTGAGCGAAGACCTTCAGTCAGCGAATTTTTCGAAGCCAAAACCGAAACAGGAGAATGAAAGGTGCCAGCGCAAGAAGCATCACGATTTCCAGTGCCCCTTCGCACTCGAGGCAACGTGGTTCAGAATCCGGATGCCGTCGCCGAAGCGAGGCTGTGGTCTTTGCTCGACGCAAAAGCCGTCGCCATACTTGAAGCGACGCCTGAGCTCGACAGCATCATTGAACGCTTGCATCAAAGTCACGGATATCTCGCAAGAGCCGAGGCGGATCTCTTGCATCTGCGGAGCTCGCTCAGGATGCTGGCCACGCAAAAACGGGCCGCGCAAGCGGATATAGACGCGGCAGTCGAGCAAGCAACGACCGCGGTTAGCAGGACCGTCGAAAACCGCGTGCAACTTGCACTTGACGCGTCGCGAAACGGAATAAACGTCAGGTTCTTTTGCGTCGATCACTTCGAGAATCCCGCGAGCGCAGACGGTCTGTGAGGGCCGAAATCTTCGCGCAACGATCGATCCGCGCGCGGATGTGCTTCGTCGCGATGCGGAAAAAAACAACGTGTTCAGACTCGAACATGTTCAACGATCTCCGGCGCTTTCGAAAGATTGAATCTATAGTCGAGGGCTGACCCGTCAGGGGCCGTTGCATACGTGAACTCACCCTCGCCCGAATGCTGCCCGCCGCGCTCATCGAAACCGCCAGCCGCCCCTACCGCGCGGCGGGCCGGTTCGCGTGGCACTTCGCATCGGCCAAGCTGCGTCGCGATCCGTTCTTCGCCCATATCCTCGCGCACGGCCTGATTCCGGATGGCGCGCGCATCCTGGATCTCGGCAGCGGCCAGGGCTTGCTCGCCGCGTGCCTCGTCGGCGCGCACGCGTGGCATCGCGAACACGCCCAGCGTGCGTGGCCCGCGCGCTGGCCCGCGCCGCCCGTGCCGCGCTCGATTCACGGCATCGATCTGACGCCGCGCGACGTCGCCTGGGCGCGCATCGCGTTGCAGGCGCACGAGGCGCGCATCCGATTCGTGTGCGACGACATTCGCGCGGCGCCGTTTCCCGATGCCGATGTCGTCGTCGCCTGCGATGTGCTCCATTACGTCGATGCCGACGCGCAGGTGTCGATCCTCCGCCGCGCGCGCGCCGGCCTCGCGGCGAACGGCGTGCTCCTGCTGCGCGTCAGCGATGCCGCCGCGGGCTGGCACGCGCGCCTCGATCGCGCCATCGATTTCGGCATGCAGATCGCGCGTTCGGGGCGCGCGAACGGTCTGACGGTCCGCAGCGAGGCGCAATGGCTCGCGCTGCTCGGCGATCTGCGATTCGCGGTCTCCATCCGTCAGATGGGCCACGGCGCGCACGACGCCAATCGTCTGTTGATTGCGCGTCCCGTCGGCTGATTGGCGGCATCGTCCAAAGGCCTCGTTTGTTACAATTCATCGTTTTCGAACGCTCCCGACTCAAGGGAAACGAGCCCGTAGTGAATCCTCTTCTGCTTACGCATTTCACCGCGACGAGTTGCGCGGGCCGCGGGCTCGACGCGACGCTCGCCGCGCTCTCGGACGCACGCAGCGGACTCGCGCCGTGCGACTTCGAGGGCGCCGCGCTTGCCACTTATACGGGCCGCGTCGCGGGCATCGAGGATGCGCCGGTGCCCGCGGATCTCGCCGCGTTCGACTGCCGCAACAACCGGCTCGCGCAACTCGCGATGACGCAGGACGGCTTCGACGACCGCGTCCGCGAAGCGATCGCGCGTTACGGCTTGGAGCGCGTCGGCGTGTTCATGGGCACGAGCACGGCGGGCATCCTCGAAACCGAACTCGCCTACCGGCGTCGCGACACCCGGACGGGCGCGCTGCCCGCCGATTTCAATTACGCCAACACGCACAACCCCTATTCGCTCGCCGCTTTCGTGCGCGCCTATTTCGGGCTGCGCGGGCCGGCGGCGTCGGTGTCGTCGGCGTGTTCGTCGGGCGCGAAGGTGTTTGGGTCGGCGCGGCGCATGCTCGAAAGCGGCGTGATCGATGTGGCCATCGTCGGCGGCGTCGATACGCTCTGTCTCACGACGCTCTACGGTTTCAATTCGCTGGAACTGCTCGCGCCGGGTCCGTGCAAGCCGTTCGACGTGAAGCGCGACGGCATTTCGATCGGGGAGGCGGCGGCGTTCGCGCTGCTCGAACGCGATTTGGCCGATCCCGCCGATGACGACGCGATCCGCCTGCTCGGCATCGGCGAATCGAGCGATGCGTATCACATGTCGTCGCCGCATCCGGAGGGACTCGGCGCGCGGATCGCGATGGAACAGGCGCTCGCGAGCGCCGGTCTCGATGCGAGCGACATCGGCTACGTGAATCTGCATGGCACGGCGACGCCCAGCAACGACGCCGCCGAAAGCCGCGCTCTTACGAGCCTGTTCGCGCGCGTGCCGTGCAGCTCGACCAAGGGCGCGACGGGGCATACGCTCGGCGCGGCCGGCGCGCTCGAAGCGGTGATCGCCGCGTTGACGCTGCAGCACCAGATGATTCCCGCAGGCGCCAATACCACCGAGCCGGACCCGGCGCTCGGCCTCGACTACGTGCTGACGACGCGCGCCGCGCCGTTGCGGGCTGTGCTGTCGAACTCGTTCGGCTTCGGCGGGACGAACTGCAGTCTCGTGTTCGGACGCAAGGGAGCGGCATCGGCATGACTCCATTGCGTGCATTTATCGAAGGCATCGGCGTGATTGGTCCGGGCCTGGCCGGCTGGCCCCATGCCGCCGACGTGCTGACGCAGCGCGCCGTTCGCGACGCCGCTCAAACCGTGCTGCCCGCGCCCGCCGGTCTGCCGCCGGCCGAACGCCGCCGCACCGGGCCGGTCGTGCGCGCGGCGCTCGCTGCCGCGCACGAAGCGGTCGCGCAGAGCGGCCGCGACGCCGCGACGCTCGCTGCCGTGTTCGCGGCATCCGGCGGCGATGGCGGGAATTTCCACGCGATCTGCGAAACCCTCGCGAGCGCCGAACCGCAGCTCTCGCCGACGCGCTTCCACAACTCGGTCCACAACGCGCCCGCGGGCTACTGGAGCATCGCGACGCGCGCAATGGCCGCGTCGAATGTGCTGTGCGCGTACGACGGCAGCTTCGCGGCCGGCTTGCTGGAAAGCCTCGCGCAAGTGAGCGTCGATGGCGCCGCGACGCTGCTCGTCGCCTACGACACGGACTATCCCGAGCCGTTGCGCCAAGTGCGTCCCATCGTCGATGCGTTCGGCGTCGCGCTGGTGCTCGCGCCGCATGAGAGCGAGCGGACGCTCGGGCGCATCGAAGCGCATCTGTCGGACGAGGACGCTTCCGCTTTCGCCGATGCCGGTCTCGAAGCGCTGCGCCTGTCGAATCCCGCCGCGCGCGCGCTGCCGTTGCTCGACGCGCTGGCGCATCGGCGGGCGGCGAACGTCGTGCTGGATTATCTCGACGGCACGCAGCTCGCCGTGAGCGTCGAGCCGTCATGATGTTCGGCCGCGACTGGATCGCCGCGCGCATTCCGCATAGCGGCTCCATGTGTCTGCTGGATGGCGTCGTCGCGTGGGATGCAAAGCGCATCCGCTGCACCGCGACGAGTCATGTTTCGCCGGATAATCCTTTGCGCTCGAAGGGACGTCTCGCGTCGGTATGCGGCATCGAATACGCGGCGCAGGCGATGGCGGCGCATGGCGCGCTCGTCGCATCGAACGAAGCGAGACCGCGCGTCGGGATGCTGACCAGCGTGCGTGGCGTGGAAACGCACATCGACCGGCTCGACACGCTCGACGCCCCGCTCGATATCGAAGCCCAACGCATGGGCGGCGACGACAACACCGTGCTCTACCGCTTCACCGTTCACTGCGCAGGCCGGCTGCTGCTGAGCGGCCGCGCTGCGGTGATTCTCGACGCCGCTCAGCGCGCCGGTTTCGTCGCGCAATAAGCGGAAAATATGCCGAGCTCGACGTCGCGGCGCACGTCGATGAAACCGGCGCGCTCGATCGCGGCGATCACATCGGCGGGCGGCACGCAGGCCTCGATCGTGTCCCAGTAATAGCGCATCAACTCGACGCTTTCCCCTTTCTTGCCGACGATGCGCGCGATCGTCGGCACGACGCCGCGCATATAGAACTTCAGTGCAGCGATGCCGATACCATGCCCGGGCCGCGTGATTTCCAGCACGCAGAGCCGTCCGCCGGGCGCGAGCACGCGGAAGTATTCGTCGAAGGCCTTCGAAAGATCGCTTACATGACGC
Source organism: Caballeronia sp. NCF2 (assembly GCF_023631205.1). Classification (NCBI taxonomy): domain Bacteria; kingdom Pseudomonadati; phylum Pseudomonadota; class Betaproteobacteria; order Burkholderiales; family Burkholderiaceae; genus Caballeronia; species Caballeronia sp. NCF2. The sequence goes on from NZ_JALQDN010000062.1 coordinate 121,370, forward strand.
AGCGCGAAGCCCATGCTCAGAAAATCGTAGGCGGCGTTCTCGCACGGCAGATCTTCCGCCGTGCCGATGCGCGTTTGCACGCCGATCGGCAGATGCGCCTCGCCGACCATGCCCGGACTCGGATCGACGCCGGTCACGAGCGCCGGATCGCCGGTGATCGCGACGGCTTCCCTCGTGACGAGCCCCGTTCCCATGCCGACATCGAGCACGCGCATGCCGCGCGCGAGTCCCGCCGATCGCAGCGCGCGATTTCGATACCACGAACCGGAACCGAGCGCCATCACGCGTTCGATCGCGTCGTAGTCGGATGCGGTGCGGTCGAAGATGCCGCGCAGCCAGACGCGCCTTTTCGATTCGTCGGCGTAGTAGGAGGTGAGCGGCTCGTGCGGGGCTTTCTTGTCGAGGGGATCGCGCCGATGAGAGGTCATTCAGTCTCCAGATTTCGCTGTTCGTTTTATCGCTTCAGTGGAGCGTCGTCCACGCAAGCGCGATGGAGAACGTGGCCAGCACGATCGATGCCCCGCGCTGAACGCGCTCGGGACTCAGCCACGCGAGACGCCCGGTGCCGAGCGCCGCGCCGAAGGTGATCCACAGAAAGCCGATCGGAATCAGCGCGGCGGCGAAGATCGACATCGTCTGAAGATAAACGACGGCATTGCCGAAGGCGCTGGCCGGAAAGATCGCGCTCGCGAAGAGCATCGCCTTTGGATTGAGCAATGTGGTGACGAAGAGGGTGCGCATGCCGACCGTCTTTTGCGCGGACGTCGGCAGGGAGACGGCAGTGCGCCACATCAGGACGGCGAGATAGGCGATGTAGACGCTGCACGCGACGCGCAGAAATGTCGGGAGCCAAGTGAGAAAGCCGGCCGCGTGCGTGACGAGATAGCCCCAGACGGAAATTGCGATGAGGTAGCCGGCGAGCTCGGCGGCCATGAGCGGCGTGGCGCGCCTGACGCCGCGACGCAAGCCCGCGGTCGCGAGCAGTGTGTTGGTCGGTCCGGGCGTGATCAGGATGATGACGATGCCGAGCAAAAGGAGCGCGGCCTGGGAGCTCGAATGCATGGAACGGTTTTGAATATTGGATGCAACGTGCTTAATACCATAATTCGATGCCGTTTCTGCCGCGCGGCAAGGTTTGCTAGCCGTGTCCAGGGGCGCATCGACGGCGTCAGCGCGCAAGCGGCTTCGCCTGCTCCATCGACGACGCGCGCACGAACTTCCCCGCGCCGAGATGGTGAATCGTGTGTAGCGGCTGATTCGATTCGTCGATGATCCAGTGGCCGTCGACGAACACGCGCGAATCGGCAGCGGCTGCGACGACTTCGGCAAAACAGGTGTCGTAGGCGTCTTCCGTGTGCTTCTCGTCGATCAGCCTGCATTCGAGCCAAGCCGCGCAATTCGTTTCGATGAGCGGCAGACCGAGCACCGGCCCTTCCACGATGTCGATTCCGAAGGCCTCGAACTTGTCGATCTCGCGCCCGCTCGTCGAGCCGACGGCGTACGTGAGATCGATCATCGCCGCACCCGGCACGACGATGCCGAACGTGCCGCTCGCGGCGGCGAGCTCGCGCGTGTAGGTGCGCTTGTCGATCACGACGGCGATGCGCGGCGGCGTGAACTCCACCGGCATCGACCAGGCGGCGGCCATCACGTTGCGGCGCGCGCCGTGCGCGCTGGTGACGAGAACGGTCGGACCGTGGTTGATAAGGCGGCTGGCGTGCTCCAGCTTGACGGGACGGAAATGGCTCATGGTTTTATGTGTGCAAAAGACAGTGCGGGCCATTGTATGCGGCGTTCAAAATGCGCGCGTCCGCCGATCGATCCTAAGAAGATCTTCTTGACAGACACTCTTACGATATATATCTTTAGATATGTTTTACGACATATCTGGAGTGTTCCCTATGAAATCCCGCTGCTTTCAACGTGCGCGTGACGGCGGTTTCCGCGCATTCGGCTTTGATGGTTCTGCGTTCGACGCCCCAGAGTGGCACGAACGATTCGCTTTCGAACGTTGGGGAATGATCGGCCGTCATCGCCATGGCGGCGGCGGTCGCTTCGGCGGCGGCCCCGGTGGCATGGGCGGGTTCGGCGGCGAAGACGGCATGCCGCGCGGCCGCAAGTTCTCGTCGGACGACTTGCAACTGTTGCTGCTCGCAATGCTCGCCGAAGCACCGCGTCATGGTTATGAACTCATCAAGGCGCTCGAAGACCGCTCTAACGGTTTCTACGCGCCGAGTCCCGGCATGGTCTATCCGGCGCTCACCTATCTCGAAGAGCTCGGTTATACGACCGTCGAGCTGGAAGGCAACCGCAAGCGCTATGCCCTTTCCGACGCGGGCCGCGAATACCTCGCATCCAATCGCGAACGCGTGGACATCATGCTCGCGAAGCTCACGCATTTCGCCCGCAAGATGGATCTCGTGCGCCGCGCGTACATGGGCGAAGAAGTCGACGACGCCGCCGCCGACAACGGCTGGGCGCCCGAGCTGATCGCCGCTCGCCGCGCGCTGAAGAAGGCGCTGCTCTTGCGCACCGACGCATCGCAGGAAGAACAACGCCGCATCGCCGCGATCCTCGCGCGCGCGACGGCCGAAATCGAACAAAACCCGGCGCCGAAGCAGGCGTAAGGAGCCAAAGACGATGACCGATTCCATCCTGCAAGACCGGCCCGATCTCGAAGTCACGCGTGTGCGCCACGCGCTCAAGTTTCGGCTGCTGAAAGTCACGCGCGTCCAGGCGCTCAATCCGCACTTCGTGCGCGTGACCTTCACGGGTGACTCGCTCGACGATTTCGTCAGCGCATCGTTCGACGATCACGTCAAGCTGTTTTTCCCCGCGCCGGGCGAGACCCTGCCCGCGCTGCCGCAAGCGGGTCCGAACGGTCCCGAGTTCGATCCGGCCAAACCGCGTCCGATTGCGCGCGATTTCACGCCGCGTCGTTTCGACCGTGATGCGCGCGAGCTCGATATCGAATTTGCACTCCACGAAGCCGGTCCAGCAACGGCCTGGGCCGCGCAGGCCGCGCCCGGTCAGCATCTCGGTATCGGTGGACCGCGCGGTTCGTTCGTCATCCCAACTAACTTCGACTGGCATCTGATGATCGGCGATGAAACCGCGCTGCCCGCCATCGCGCGTCGTCTCGAAGAACTGCCCGAAGGCACGCGCGTCGCGACGCTCATCGAAGTGGCCGATCCTTCCGCGCGTATCGAATTCGACACGCGCGCCGATCTGTACGCGCAATGGCGTTATCGCAACGAAAGCTCACATCCCGGCGGCGCGTTGCTGCTCGCCCTTCGCGAAACCTATGTGCCCGATGGCGAAGGCTATGTGTGGGCGGCGGGCGAAGCCACGCTCATGCGCGAAGTGCGCAAGCTGCTATGCGACGAACGCGGCATCGACAAGAAACGCATTCGCGCTTCGGCTTACTGGAAACGCGGCGAACAAGGCGTGCACGAAACGATCGACGGTTGATTCGTGATCGCCCGACGATAAACCGGTGATAATCGAGGCACGGAGACGTTCAACGCTTATCACACGGCAGGGCGACCATGACCGACACGTTCAAGAAAAAGTCCGATGACGAACCCGCGCAACCGAGCGGCCTGCGCAAATCGCTGACGAGCTATGGCGACAATGGCTTCTCGCTTTTTCTGCGCAAGGCGTTTATCAAGGGCGCGGGTTATACCGATAGTGCGCTCGATCGGCCCGTCATCGGCATCGTCGATACGGGCAGCGCGTATAACCCGTGCCATGGCAATGCGCCGCAACTCATCGAAGCCGTCAAACGCGGCGTGATGCTCGCGGGCGGCTTGCCGATGGATTTCCCGACCATATCGATCGCCGAATCGTTCTCGCAACCGACGAGCATGTATCTGCGCAATCTGATGTCGATCGACACCGAAGAGATGATCCGCGCGCAACCGATGGACGCGGTCGTGCTGATCGGCGGATGCGACAAGACCGTGCCCGCGCAGTTGATGGGCGCGGCATCGGCGGGCGTTCCCGCGATTCAACTCATCACCGGCTCGATGCTTACAGGAGCCCATCGCGGCGAGCGCGTCGGCGCATGCACCGATTGCCGGCGCTATTGGGGCCGCTTTCGCGCGGAGGAGATCGACGAAGCGGAAATCGCAGCGGTGAACAATCGACTCGTCGCGAGCGTGGGGACATGTTCCGTGATGGGCACGGCGAGCACGATGGCGTGCATCGCCGAAGCGCTCGGCATGACCGTGCCAGGCGGCGCCTCGCCGCCTGCGGTGACGTCGGATCGTATGCGCGTTGCCGAGCTCACTGGCACGCAGGCCGTGCAGATGGCGCGCGAGAATCTCACCATCGACAGGATCCTCACGGCTGAAGCATTCGAGAACGCAATGCGCGTGCTGCTCGCGATAGGCGGCTCGACCAACGGCATCGTGCATCTCACGGCGATCGCGGGACGCATGGGTTATGACATCGATCTGCAAGCGCTCGATCGCATGGGACGCGAGACTCCCGTGCTCGTCGATCTGAAGCCGTCCGGATCGCATTACATGGAGGACTTTCACAAGGCCGGCGGCATGGCTACGCTGTTGCGCGAATTGAAGCCGCTATTGAACCTGAACGCGCTGACGGTGACGGGCCGCACGCTCGGCGAAGAGATCGATGCTGCGGGCCCCGCTTTCGCGCAGAATGTCGTGCGCCCCTTCGACAAGCCGATCTATCCGCAAGGCGGCATCGCGGTGCTGGACGGCAATCTCGCGCCGGGCGGCGCGATCATCAAGCAATCGGCGGCGAATGCGAAGTTGATGGAACACGAAGGGCGCGCGGTCGTGTTCGAGAACGGCGCCGATCTCGCGGCCCGCATCGATTCGGATGATCTCGATGTCACGCCCGACGATATCCTCGTGCTTAAGAACATCGGGCCGAAGGGTGCGCCGGGCATGCCCGAAGCGGGTTATATCCCTATCCCGCGCAAGCTCGCGGTAAAGGGCGTCAAGGATATCGTCCGCATCTCGGATGGACGCATGAGCGGTACTGCGTTCGGCACCATCGTGTTGCACGTGACGCCTGAAGCGGCGGTGGGCGGTCCGCTCGCGCATGTTCGAACGGGCGACCGCATTCGCCTGAGCGTATCGAAACGCGAGATCAGTCTGCTCATCAGCGATGAAGAACTCGCAGCGCGCGCTAAAGGGTCGCCGGTCACGATTCCCACTGCGGATCGCGGTTATCGCAAGCTGTTCTATGACACCGTCACCCAGGCGGACAAAGGCGTCGACTTCGACTTTCTTCGAGCTACGCAGACCCGCGGGGTGATACCGCGCCGATAGGCTCGAAAGGCCACTTGAGCGTGGCCTTTTTTTCAACCGGGACTCGATCCGTCAGCCACGGCTTCCGAAGGATCTTTGGAACTGCGATAGACATACACTTGCGTGCCCACAGGACTTGTCTCCCACAGTCGCTGCATGACTGCCTCTGATCCTACTCCCATGCAGCCATGGCTGGCGCCCTCATATCCTTGGTTCTGAAAATCGTATGAGAGGTGGAAGGCCTGACCGGAGTGCTTGTCTTGATCCCTGTCCCATGCAATGAACATCGCATAGGGCATGGGCGTTCCATAGGCCTTTGAAATGTGATGGCGGCTCTTGAAAGCTATGCGTCCGCGACCTTCGCCTGTGGCATATCGCGCACCGCGGGCATCGCCGGGACGCACATAATACGACCACTGCGCTATGCCATTTTTATAAACCGTTGCGGTGAAAGTCGTCTTATCGACACAAATGATGTGCTTGGCTTTGGAGCAAATGGAAGGCACCGTCGTGGATGCGGGTGTCGGTGCCGTATCGAAGCTGAAACCATCCGGGACGACGGGGCCGGCCGTCTTTCCATCGTGAGGTTCAATGGCTGGATTCGCAGCATACGATGCACTGGCCTGAGCCTGAATCACCTCGATTGCATCGACTACAGACAGCCCTTTCAAGGGATCCGAAGCGAGCACCGGGCTCGACGCGACCGCTTCCATCGATACATTTGCCGCCGCGTCAGAAGGCATGACATTGACGCTTGCGGCTAGCGCGCCTAACGCCAGCACAGCCACGACACCTACAGCCAGCCATTTCCAACGGCGCTGGCCCAAACAGAAACTACGCACTCCCTATCCCTCTTAAAACGAAGTCGTCGCAAAAATTGAAGCGATGCGATTATCAACGCTCTCCGAGGGGTTGTCGATCAGCCACTTCTGGTTGTACCGCGACATATCGCAGCACGCGTTTCTCTACGCGTGGGTGATGCGGTTTCCGATACCGTCGCATAAGCGCATCAGGCGTGATGCGTTTGCAACGCCGCGCCGCGAATCTCAATCACGTCCGCCGAATCAGCGACGCATGCGGTTGCGATCAGCACCTCCCGATTCGTATGGCGGCACACCACGTTACGAACACGGTCCATGCCGAAGCTGAAGACGCCGCGCTTCCTTGCACCGAGCACGACGAGATCCGCATCGAGGCGATTGGCTTCATCGGCGATGATGCGGCCGACGCTGCGCCCGTCTCGCGGCAACGTGCGCGTTTGCCAGTCCGCATCGATGCCCGCACGCCGAAGCATCTTCTCGCTGCTGCCGCGAATCAAGAGCGCGAGCTGATTCACGAGCGCGGGCAGGTCCGATAGACATTCCATCTGCCATCCCGCCCACCACGGCGACGATTCGATCACATGCAGCACGGTCAGACGCGCGTTGTTTTCGCGCGCCCGCGCAATCGCGGTCGACAGAGCGGCTTCGCTGAAACTCGCGCCCACTGCGACGAGGATATGTCGATACATGGCGCAACCCTCCGATCAATCGATGACATCCATCGCTCTATGCATGACATCATGATCGGCGACGACAATTAGGGGAAAGTGAGCGCGAAGCGCACGAGCCTGTACGATGCGATAAATCAAACTGATGCCATCGGGCACCTTCACATGGACAATCGGGAACTGCTCAATCTCGCGTATCTGCGCGCATTTCGGCTCGTCGCGCAAACGGGCAGCGCCACGCGCGCCGCAGCGGCGCTGTTCCGCGCGCAATCGGCGGTCACACGCTCGCTGCAGGAACTCGAAGCGGCGGTCGGGGAAACTTTATTGGAGCGTCGTCCGTCGGGCATGTTGCCCACGCCTGCGGGACGCGCTGTGCTGTTGCGCTGCCAGCGCATCTTCGCCGAACTCGAAGAACTGGCGCAGTGGTGCGCCACGCGCCAGTCACGGCGTCGGACCGCGACAGGCGGCACGCTCCCGGCCTTTCTGCTCAATACACGGCGGCTTCAGTTGTTCTCGGCACTCGCGCGCCATCGGCATATGCCGAGCGCAGCGCAGACGTTGGGGCTCAGTCAACCGGCCGTCAGCAGCGCGATCCGCATCATGGAGACCGGCGCTGGCATGCAACTGTTTTATCGCAGTCCGCGCGGGTTGCTGCTCACCAGCGAAGGCGAAACTTTCGTGCTGCATGTGCGGCGCGCGCTGAACGAACTGCGCCACATTCCTGATGATCTCGCGGCGCTGCGCGGCACGATTCAAGGCTATGTCACGGTCGGCGCGCTGCCGCTTGGCAGAACGTTGATCCTGCCTGGCGCGATCGCGCGCGTTGCCGCGCAATATCCAGGCGTGCGCGTCGTGACGGATGAGAGCTCGTATGAAACGCTGGTCGCGGGACTGCGTGCCGGCGATATCGATTTCGTGCTCGGCGCGTTGCGTCAGAACGATGCGTCGAGCGGACTCGTCAATGAGCGCCTCATGTCGGAAGATATCGTCGTGATCGCGCGTCGCGGGCATCCGCTTGCAGCGCGAAGTGCCCTGACGCTCAAGGACCTGATCGCTGCACAATGGATTCTGCCGCGTAGCCAGGCACCCGCGCGCGGAATGTTCGAAGCGCAGTTCAAGCGATGGAAACTGAAACCGCCGATGCCGACCGTCGAGACCGCCGATCTCGCGGTCATTCGCGGGCTCCTGATGCATACCGACATGCTCGCTGCCGTATCCGCACAACAACTGCACTACGAATGCGAGTCGGGTCAGCTAACCGTAATGGACATTCCGCTGCAAGCCACGCGCCGCGAGATCGGGCTTACGATGCGCGCAGGCGGCACGCCCTCGCCGGCCGCGCGTGCATTGATCGACGCAATCCGCTTGACCGTCGATCAACTCGGGCATGAGTTGCGGCGCGAGTCGCGCAGTATCGTCAAGACAGTCGGCGCAAATGTGTCACCTTGATTGCGAACTGCTTTCAAGGTCATCTGAATTGTTTATCGCGCAGACGCGTTTTGTACTGGGCTCCATTCGTGTTGTATCGTTCGAGAGAACGCGATAACCGCAACGGCAAGGAGATGCCATGAACGAACAGCAATGGCTGGCGATGGACGAATACCTGTGCGATCGAACGCAAACGCCGGACGCCGCACTCGAAGCCGCATTGAAATCCAGCGCGGACGAAGGGCTGCCTGCGATCAACGTCGCGCCAAACCAGGGCAAGCTGCTGCAGATGCTCGCGCAGTTGCGCGGCGCGCGACGCATTCTCGAACTCGGCACGCTCGGCGGCTACAGCACGATCTGGCTCGCGCGTGCCCTGCCTGCGGACGGTACGCTCATCACGCTCGAAGCCGTCGAGCACCATGCTTCCGTCGCGCGCAAGAACATTGAACGCGCCGGATTGTCGGGCGTTGCGTCGGTGATTGTCGGCGACGCTGTGGATACGCTCGAATCATTCGTGCGCGACGGCATTCCGCCTTTCGATTTCATCTTTCTCGACGCCGACAAGAAAAGTTATCCCGCCTATTTGCGCCTCGTGTTGCGCCTGAGCCGGCCCGGCACGGTGATCGTCGCGGACAACGTGATCCGCAGTGGCCGCGTGGCGGACGTCGGCAGCGCCGACCCCGACGTCATCGGCGTGCGCAAGTTCTTCGACATGCTCGCAGCCGATACCCACGTGACGTCCACGGCGATTCAAACGGTCGGCAGCAAAGGGTGGGACGGATTCTCGATCTCGATCGTCTCGTGAACGGCGCCCGCAACGGTTGGTGCATCGAGACGCCTCGTTCGACTTCCTCTTACTCCGACGACATCTCCTGCCTGCGCAAGCCGAGCCATCTGCCTCGCAATGCGGGCGCACCACTTTGCGAGCGAGGATGCGGCAGCTTTCTGCATTCGACATGCATGTCGCGCGAAGCCGCCGCGGCCACGAACCTGTCGATCTCCTCGCGCACGTCGGGGTCGATATAGTCCGCGCGTGAAGCGTCGAAGATCACCGTCGCGCCGTCGGGTATCGTGCGCAGATGATGTTTCAGCGTGACCTTGCCAAGAAATGAAACGTCTTTTCTGAACGACACCAGATAGTGATCGTCGTGCTGCGCAATCGTAATGGGACGGCTGAGGTTCGCGCGCATGGCAAGCAGAAGACTGCATGCAATGCCGAGCAGAATGCCCATCAGCAGATCGGTCAACAGCACGCCGGCAATCGTCGCGATGAACGGCACGAAGCGCTCGATGCCCTGTTTCGCGACCGCTGCGAACAACGAAGGCTTGGCGAGCTTGAGACCCGTGAAGATCAGGATCGCCGCGAGACAGGCCAGCGGAATCAGGTTGATGACGCTCGTCAGCGCGAACACGCTCACGAGTAGCAATGCGCCATGCATGAACGACGACCATCGGCTCTGCGCGCCCGCATGCACGTTCGCCGAACTGCGCACGATGACGGAAGTTATCGGCAGCGCGCCAATCGCACCTGCCATCATATTGCCGATGCCCTGCGCCTTCAGCTCGCGATCCGGATGCGCCGCGCGCTTCTTGGGATCGAGTTGCTCGACAGCTTCGAGGCTCAGCAGCGTTTCGAGGCTTGCGACGATAGCAAGCGTGAATGCGAGCCGCCACACATCGGGGTTCGCGAACTGCGAGAAGTTCGGCAATTCGAGCGCATTCGTGAACGCGGTGAACGACTCCAGCGACGGCAGCGCGACGCGATGTTGCGCGGGCGGTGCGAAGCCAGGCGCGAACAGATCGAGCAGCAGAGTCGCACCGATGCCGAACGCGACCACTGCGAGCGGCGCGGGCACGGCGCGCACGAGCGCAAAGCGACGCATCGAGCGTGTTTCCCAGCCTGCGAGCATCGCAAGCGAGACTACGGCGACAATGCACGCCGCTGCGGATATCGGACCGAAGGGCGTGTCGAGCATGCCCGGACCGTTCGCTGCAGTCGCGCCTGCATTCGCGAATCCCGCAGCAAGCGGAATCTGCTTGATGACGAGCAATAGGCCAATAGCCGCGAGCATGCCTTTGATAACCGACGAAGGCACATAGGCCGCGAAGCGCCCCGCTTTCAACATGCCGAAGCCGAATTGAATCGCGCCTGAAAGCAGCACCGCGAGCAGAAACGCGGAGAAGCTGCCAAGCCCGGCGATGCCATCGACGACGATGACGATCAAGCCCGCGGCAGGGCCGCTCACGCTCAATTGCGAGCCACTCAGCAACGCGACGACGAGGCCGCCGATAATGCCCGACAGCAGACCGGCGAACGGCTCCACGCCGGATGCATTGGCGATGCCGAGACACAAGGGCATCGCGACGAGAAACACGACAGTGCCCGCGAACATGTCTCGCGGAAAAGTGGCTAGACGGTTATGCGAGTTCATGGTTTTTTTCGAACGAGTTGGGTCCTGCGAATGTCGCGAAAGCGACCTCGCATCGATAAGCGATCGTTGGAAATGAGCGGGCTTAGGCGGCCCGAAGCGATGTGACCTGCGCGCTCGCAATGTCGCGACTGTCGCTCTCTTCGGCATAGCCCGAAGCGAGCACTTTGATGAGCCCGTCGTACAGGCCGAAGATCCAGCCATGAACGCGTGGCGGCACGTCGTGCTCTCGCACGATGGCGTGTTCTCGCAAAAGCCGCACTTGTTCGAGCACGTTCAGTTCGGCGAGTCGATTTGCGCGCGCGTCGAGCTCGCCGAATGAATCGAGTTCGTGCCGATGCCGTTCGCCCAGCGCGCACAGCGGCGCGATCCGGCGATTCACATGCGGCAGGTCGCTCGATTTCGGCAGGAGCGAGGCGCGCACGCCACCGCATCCGTAATGGCCGCAAACGATTACGTGATCGACCTTCAAAACGCGCACCGCGTATTCGAGCACGCTCAACGTGTTGTCATCGGATGGAGAAAAAAGGTTAGCGATGTTGCGATGTACGAAGAGGTCGCCAGGATTGGCGTTCGTCACAGTCTCGGCGGGCACGCGGCTATCCGCGCAGCCTATCCACAGCACTTTAGGGCTCTGTCCTTGGGCGAGACGCGGAAAAAATTGCGCGTCGGCGTGCGCGGTCTCGCGCGCCCAGGCAATGTTTTCCAGAAGCATTCGTTTCGGTCGATTCATGCAGATCTCTCCAGAACGGGCGCGCCATAGTTGCACACGCAAGTATTCGAATAAGGGCCGCATCTGCGTTGCAGTGCAGCGAGATTCTTACGAATAACTTTCGCAGAAAAAGTTCAGCGCTGTCCAGAGAAAAAACAGACAAATAAATTTATTTTTTTTGAAAGATCGCGCAGGACCAATGATGCATTCGCCAGTGGGTTCAAAGCTGCAGGCGCGCCGTCTGATAATCTTTGTACTTCACGCTCAGCATTCGCAAACAGATGACCGACCCTGCAGCAAGCATCGACACGACGCGCTTCGTCGAACTGAATGGCGCCGCTTCTTCGGTGCGCATCGAATATCAGTGGCTGAATCCGGAGCGCGCCGATGCGCCTATCGCAGTGTTCCTGCATGAAGGACTGGGCTCGATCGCGCTATGGAAAGGCTGGCCGCAAATGCTTTGCGATCGCCTGAACTGCAGGGGACTCGTCTATTCGCGGCCAGGTTATGGCCGATCCACGCCACGGCGCGCCGAAGAAAAGTGGCCGGTCGAGTTTCTGCATCTGCAAGCGCAAAAAGTATTGCCCGCATTGCTCGATGCGCTCCACATCGACGCACGGGAACGTGCGCGCATGTGGCTCGTCGGGCATAGCGATGGCGGCACGATCGCCCTGCTCTACGCCCGAGCATTTCCCGAATCGCTTGCCGGTCTCGCCGTCCTCGCTCCGCATTCGTTCGTGGAACCGATGACCGTGGAAGGCATCACAAAGGCGCGTGAAATGTATGAAACGACGTCGTTCCGAGAAAAGCTCGAGGCTTATCACGACGATGTGGATTCAGCCTTTTACGGATGGAACGATGCGTGGCTGAATCCCGCGTTCTTGCATTGGGACATCACGGAACAAATATCGTCGATCAAACGGCCATTGCTCGCCATTCAAGGCCTGGACGACGAATATGCGTCGATGCTGCAACTCGACAAGATCGCGGCGGCTGTCGGGCACGCGCAGCTCGTCAAGCTCCCGCAGTGCCGCCACTCGCCGCATCGCGATGCGACCGATGCAGTGAACGATGCGATCGCCGCTTTCGTGCGAACGCATCAGCAGTGAATCAGCGTTTGATCTTCAGATAAGCTCGGCTTATCGCGGGCCGCGTATGCACCCATAAACGCGATGCCAGCCACGAAGCCGGCCGGTCGCGCACTTCGAGCCGCTTGATCGTACGTTCGGTATCGTCGGATGCAGCGCGATCCAGCGGATTCGCGCCGACGTTCGTTCCAGTGTGGCATGTGTAGAAGTGCCTGAATCCCGCATTCAACGCGACTTCCCGATAGTCGTCGTCGTAATAACCTTGCGGCCAACACAGATGATCGGATACTTCGCCGAGACGCGTGCGCAGTGCGCCACGCGCGGCGCTCAGATCGTTCTGCAACGCCTTGCGTTTCTCGTCGCGCGAACCCGCAACCTGATCCCAGCGCACATGAGAATGCGTATGGCTATGAAATTCGAACGTGCCGGCTTCACGCATCGCTTCGATTTCGGACCAGCGCAGGATCACATCATCGGCGTATCCATTTTCGATTGCGCGCTCCCCCGCACGATGATCGAGCAATCTCGGCATCGTTGCCAAGTTATCCGATGCATTCGGACGAACGCCGCCTTCGCCGGGCCAACTGCTGACAAGAAAGCACAGCGCCGTAAAATCATGGCGCTTCAATACCGGATGCGCGTGCACCCAGTTGTCGAGATAACCATCGTCGAAAGTGATGACAAACGATTTCGCGGGCACGTCCTCGCCGCTCAGAAAACCTGCGAGTTGCGCCGCGCCGATGGTGCGATAACCCGCGCGCGCAAGGTAGTCCATTTGCGCGGCGAAGTTATCGGGCGTCACTGTGATCATGCCGGGCGATGTGCTGACGTGGTGGTACATCAGCACGGGAACGGCGCGTGCATACTTCGCGCTCATCTGCGATGACCTCGTTCGTGCAATGCGCGCTGATAGAAACTGGCCGTTTCGTCCGCCATATCGCTTATGGTGAAGCCACGTTCGGTGATGCGAAGGCTCTCGTCGCGCAGACGCTGGCGCAACGCCGGATCGTCGATCATGCGGACAATCGCCGCACGCAATGCAACGGGATCGTGCGGCGGCACGAGCAGTCCATTCACGTTGTCTTCGATCAGTTCCGGCACGCCATCGACATGCGTGCCGATGACCGGCAAGCCCGCCGCCATTGCTTCGATGAAAGCCTGGCCCAGCGCTTCTTGATGCGTGGGAAGAACGAATAGATCGGAACCGCGAAAGATATTGGGGATATCGGTGCGAAAGCCCAGCAGGTGAATGCGATCGGCGAGGCCGAAGCTATCGACGATTCCCTTGATGCGTTCGAACAAAGGACCATCGCCCGCCATCACAACATGCAGGTTGGGATGCGTGTCGACGAGCGGGCGCACTGCCGCAATAAGATCTTCATGTCCCTTCTTGTCGCGCATGATCGCAACCATGCACGCAACGAATGCGTCCTCACCGAGACCGAGTTCCGCGCGCAAAGTCGAATGCGAGACATGCTGAGGTTTCGGAATGCCATCGTAAATAGTCTGCACGCGCTTCTCCGCAACACCCGCCGAAATCAGATAGCGGCGCACGTAATGACTCACGGCGATCACGCGATGCGGAAGCCATGTATAAGTTGCGAGCGACGAGATGGGCAATGCCAGATGCCGCGTACGCACGATGAGCGGCGTGCGCGCCAGCCGCCCCGCCGCGCCGGCAACGAGACTGTCGTGGCCACTATGCGTGTTGAGCACGTCGAACGCGCGGCGACGCAGAAGCGCTTTGATGGCCAGAATCGATCGCATGTCGCCGCCACTGCGCATGCGCGCGTGGTGAACGGCGAACCCAAGTTCGGCGCAACGTTGCCCGAGCCGCGCATCGCTCGGGCAAATCAGCTCGACGGTATGGCCGCTTTCGCGCAACGCGACCATCTCCTTCAACGTCCGTATTTCTTGACCGCCCCATCCCTTCGAGGACTCGCTATGTAGGATCTTCAAACGCCTGGTCTCCACGTCCGACACATTCCTGTCGGAAATATTTCGTAATATTCACATTACCTTACTGGCCTTGGCGATTCGTAAAAAAACGCAAGGAATTTGATATGGCCTCGAACGAGGCTTATCGAAAGAAAGAATGCAAGCAGATGAACGCGCGCCGAAGTGGCGATCCGTCGATAACGATTCTTCGACGAAGTGAACCGAGTGCGTGAAAGGCTAACGGCTCACTTACGCGTTCGGTTGACTCGTAGCTGGCAATTTCGTCAGCTTAGCTATTCGGATCCTAGCGTGGAATTGGGGGATTCCGAACTAACCCGTCGGACATGCGGGTGCTTAAGCATGCGATAAGAATTGGGCCGATTGCGCAAACGTTTGATGCGCACGCGCTCAAGCAAGCCTTTTGGACGATAGCTCGACAACCCATCGCAACAGTAATTAGGCGCGTTTAGAACGAACCGCAACGCCGTCTTTCGGTCGATTTTTCTCGGCCGGCAAGCATCATTCGAGCGTGATAACTTCAACCGATATCCGGAGGAAAAAATCATGCTGCTCTCAGACAATGAACTGGCCCGCTTGCAATCCGTCGCGCCGTTTTTACGAAACGAAGCGCACGCGGCACTCGAGCTGGAAGCGAACTATGAAGTGACGATGGAGCTCGAATCGCATTTGCAACCGGGCCTGCGCATACGCGCGCCGGATTCGTCGCGGACGACGGCCGCTTCGGATGCGCCGCCTTACGCGCTCGATCTGTTCGTTGGCTTGCCGCTGAATGAGTTGCGCGCGCTCTCACATGCCGATGACGCTACACGCGAGGCCGAGATCGCGCGTTTCGGCGCGCGCTTCTCGCCGCGTCTTCTGCGCGCGATTGCCAGGATGGCGCCGCACGAGATCGATCTCGATGCCGGCGTGCAAAGCGAAGCCGGCACGCTTTCGGTCATGCTCGAAGAAGATTAAACGACGCCACTGCGATCAGTCATTCTTCGATGCCGCCTCATGCGCGCGCCGCAGCCGCTCCCGGCTGTTCGACAAATGCATCCGCATGGCCGCGCGTGCTGCTTCGGGATCGCGGCGTTCGATCGCATCGAAAATATCTTCATGCTCGCGATTCACGCGATCGAGATAGCCAGAAGGATCGTTATGCGCAAGCGCCGCCGAATTGACGCGCGTGCGCGGAATGATCGTGTTGCCGAGCTGGCTCAGGATGCTATGGAAGTAACGATTACCGGTAGCCTTCGCAAGCTCGAGATGAAAGGCCACATCGGCCGCGACCGCGCTGCCTTCGCCCGCTTCGATGAGCCGCTCGAATTCGTCGAGCGCCCGGCGCATCTGCGCGAGGTTTTCATCGGTGCGGCGCATGGCCGCGAGACCGGCCGCCTCGGCTTCGAGGCTGATGCGCAATTCGAGAATCGCCATCACGTCGCGCACGGTGAGATCGCCGGCGGCCTCGATCTGGAACCGCTCCTGATCGCCCGCTTCGAGCACGAATGTACCGATGCCGTGCCGCGTCTGAACGAGGCGCGCAGCCTGCAATCGCGAAATGGATTCGCGCACGACAGTCCGGCTCACGCCGAGTTGCGCCATGATTTCCGATTCGGTCGGCAGCTTGTCGCCGGGCTGAAGCGCGCCGCTGCGAATCCGCTCCGATAACTCGGCGACGACTTCCTCGGTGAGATTTCGGGAGCGGCGAAGCGCGCCGGACGCGAGTGCTTGGGACATTGAAAGGCCGATCTTTGTATGCTCGATGAGCAATTATAGGGCGCGGGACAGCTTGTACGATGACTATCGCGTTCCATCGAGGCAATTTCTAGAACCAATAATCGCTTCATTGAGCGAGCCGCATGACGCGGCGAGCTCTGTTCGACGCTGTGCCGGTCATGATGGAAATCCCTATCGAAAACGTCCGAATAGGGACAAAGCAAAGCGTTGATAAACCGTTCGTTGCGGCGTAAAGTTCATGTACCGCATGAAGTGAAACGCGCCCGCCAGACGGCATCAGCCGAACGTCGGCAAATATCCTTTTTGTCCGCGCATTGGCGGTTCGCTTCATCGTCCGGCTCGCGAGTCCATGCCGCATCCGTTGGATTCGCCATCGACTCGCGCAGTCGCGAGCCCGATCACAGCGGTTCACCGGTTAATCGCCACGCATGTCTATGCGTTGCACCACACGTCTTTCGCCTCTCGCGCAAGTCACTCATCGGACAGGCGCTCAACCGGTGGACATCCGTATTCACATTCGCAATTTTCACAGCGATACTGAGACGCGGCATCGAGGTTGGCAGGCAAGGAGACGAGCAAATGATGCGTGAAGTAAGCGGAGCGTTCTACGGCTCCCGTAAGCTGGATGAAGCACTCGAAGACCTGCGCGCGGAAGGAATCGCGGCCGACCGCGTGCGCGTGGCGAGCATGAGCGGCTTCGCGGATTTCCATACTTCGCAAACGCAGAGCAACAATGCGCAGACACAATGGATCGCGGCGGAATACGCGGGGCACGGGGAACATCTGGGCGTGGTAGATACGCACGACTATCCCTACGGACTCGACATGTCGAGCGACGACATCCTCCCCTCGTTCGGCGCGGACGGCGGCGACGCTGACGTGGCATGCAGCATTACACGCGTCATCGTGAGCATTCGCGACGAAGCGGAGATGCGGGCCGTTTGCGACATCTTCTCGCGCCTCGGCACCGACGATATCGACATCGAAAGCGTCGCGGTCTGATCGGCAACGCCCGCCGCTACGATCGGCCCGTCACTGGGTCGTCGTCGCGGGCTTCGCTTTCTTTTTGTGCTTGGAGTGGAAGCTGCCCGGGCGCGTACTGCCGGGCGTGGACGTGTTGTCGCCGCCGACGGTCGGCCCGGCCGTTGCCGCGCCGTGAGCGTTGCCCCTGCCCGATCCGCCATTGCCGTTGCCGCCCGACTGCGCCATCGCAACGCCCGACCCGCCTATCGTCACACCTGCCGTCAGCGCGACCGGAACCCGCACCGGCATTGTCCTCATTTTTTCCCTCGTCGATCAGGTTCACCACCGGTCTGAATGCAATCGCATGCATGATGCGTAATTCAAAATGCCATCTGGTATATGGCATGCTGCATGCGAATTCCTTACTTCCGCCGCCGCGCCCGGCCAGACAACCCGCCCGACTCATGGATGCCCGCAAAACCCAACGCGAATCCGCCTATCGCGACGATGCCGCGCCTGCATCGAGAGCAGGTTTCGTGCGCGTGCGCGGCGCGCGCGAGCACAACCTGAAAAACGTCGATGTCGACGTGCCACGCGACGCCCTCGTCGTCTTCACCGGCGTATCCGGTTCCGGGAAGTCCTCGCTCGCATTCGGCACGCTCTACGCCGAGGCGCAGCGCCGCTATTTCGAATCGGTCGCGCCGTATGCGCGGCGGCTCATCGAACAAGTCGGCGTGCCGCAGGTCGATTCAATCGAAGGCTTGCCGCCCGCCGTCGCGCTTCAGCAGCAGCGTGGCGCACCGAATGCACGCTCGTCGGTGGGCAGCGTGACGACGCTCTCCAGCCTCGTGCGTATGCTCTATTCGCGCACCGGCAGTTATCCGCCGAAGCAGCCCATGCTGTACGCGGAAGATTTTTCGCCGAACACGGTTCAGGGCGCGTGTCCCGTGTGCCATGGCCTCGGCCGCGTCTACGAAGTCACGGAAAAGTCGATGGTGCCCGACGACTCGCTCACGATCCGCGAGCGCGCCGTCGCGGCCTGGCCGCCCGCGTGGCACGGACAAAATCTGCGCGACATACTCGTGACGCTCGGCTACGACGTCGACACGCCGTGGCGCGACTTGCCGAAGAAGGATCGCGACTGGATTCTGTTCACCGAAGAGCAGCCGACGGTGCCGGTGTACGCCGGTCTCACGCCGAAAGAGACGCAAGCCGCGCTGAAACGCGGCGCCGAACCGAGCTATCAGGGCACATTCACCGGCGCGCGCCGCTACGTGCTGCATACCTTCGCGCACACGCAAAGCGCGCTCATGAAAAAGCGCGTGTCGCGCTTCATGGTCGGCAGCGATTGTCCGGCATGTCACGGCAAGCGGCTCAAGAAGGAAGCGCTATCGGTGACGTTCGCAGGGCTCGACATCGCCGAATTCGCGCGTCTGCCGCTCATCCGACTCGCCGATCTACTTGCGCCCATCGCACGCGGAGAATGGCCCGCCAGTGATGAAGCGCCGGCTCCCGCGCTCGCGAGGAAAGACCGCATCGCGGCGACGGCCGAGCGCGTCGCGGCAGGCGGCTCGGCGCACAAGGCCGCGCCGGACGTGCGTCGCACGGCCAATCTTTCCGACGAGAAACGCGCCGCCGCCGAGCGCATCGCGGCGGATTTGCTGGAGCGGCTCGGCACGCTCATCGATCTGGGCCTGGGCTATCTCTCGCTCGATCGCGCGACGCCGACGCTCTCATCCGGCGAACTGCAACGATTGCGGCTCGCGACGCAACTCGCGTCGCAGCTCTTCGGCGTCGTCTATGTGCTCGACGAGCCATCCGCGGGCTTGCATCCGGCCGACAGCGAAGCGCTCTTCGCCGCGTTGCAGCGATTGAAGGCAGCAGGCAATTCGCTGTTCGTCATCGAGCACGATCTGAACACCATGCGGCGCGCGGACTGGCTGATCGATGTCGGTCCGGCCGCCGGTGAGCGAGGCGGACATGTGCTGTATAGCGGGCCGCCGGAAGGCCTCGCATCGGTGGAGGAATCGCAGACGCGCAGGCATCTGTTCGCGCCGAAGCAAACGATCGAACGCGTCGCACGCGAACCGCGCGGATGGTTGCGGCTCGAAGGCATCACGCGCAATAACCTGCATGGCATCGATGCCGCGTTTCCGCTCGGCGCCTTCACGACCGTCACCGGCATTTCGGGCTCGGGCAAGTCGAGCCTCGTGAGTCAGGCGTTGCCGGAACTCGTCGCGGAGCGGCTCGGACGCGCGCTCGACGATGCAGAAGAAGACGAGCAGGACCCGCTCTTCGCTCGAGCCGACGCTTCGGCGGGCGGACGCATCGTCGAAGGCATGGAGACGATCCGGCGTCTCGTGCGCGTCGACCAGAAGCCGATCGGCCGCACGCCGCGTTCGAATCTGGCGACCTACACCGGCCTCTTCGATCACGTTCGCAAGCTCTTCGCCGACACGCCGGCCGCGCGCAAGCGCCGCTATGGCGCAGGACGCTTCTCTTTCAACGTCGCGCAAGGACGCTGCCCGACATGCGAAGGCGAAGGCTTCGTCAGCGTCGAGTTGCTGTTCCTGCCGAGCGTCTACACGTCGTGCGCGACATGCCACGGATCGCGCTATAACCCGCAGACGCTGGAAATCGAATGGCATGGGAAGAACATTGCGGATGTGCTCGGCATGACCGTCGATAGCGCATGCGACTTCTTCGCCGATGAAGCCAGCGTCATGCGCGCGCTCGCCGTGTTGCGCGACATCGGCCTCGGCTATCTGCGGCTCGGGCAGCCCGCGACGGAGCTATCAGGCGGAGAAGCGCAGCGCATCAAGCTCGCAACCGAACTGCAGCGCGCGCATCGCGGCGACACGCTCTACATTCTCGACGAGCCGACGACGGGGCTTCATCCCGCAGACGTCGATCGCCTGATGGCGCAACTGCAAGGGCTCGTCGATGCGGGCAATACGGTCGTCGTCGTGGAGCACGACATGCGCGTCGCATCGCTTTCCGATTGGATCATCGACATCGGCCCGGGCGCCGGTGAAGATGGCGGCCGGATCGTGGCGACGGGCACGCCGCAACGTATCGCCGAACATGCTGCAAGCCGCACGGCGCGTTATTTGAGCGACGCGCTGGCCTCAGGCGACCACGTGTCCTGAAGGGATGCCCTTGCGATAGACCTCATCGAACACGGCTTCGAGTTCCCGGTGCGTGCCACGCAATTCATCGACGACACGCTTCGCCCAATCGAAGTATTCGCGCTTTCTCTCATCGCTCCAGCCGGACGGCGGCGCGGCGAGAATATCGCGCAAATTGCAAATCTTATCGGCGAGTTTCACGAGCTTCGCGCCGTGACTGATATGCGCCGCGTGTTCGACCTGCAAACGCTTCCTTTCGGCCTTCGACAAGGACTTGTCGTCCGTCACTTCGTCGACGATGCGCCCGATCTCCGCGCCGAACCGCCGCACGAGTTCATCGCGCGATGTGTCCGTGTCTTCGATCGTGTCGTGCAATATGGCGGCGATCAGCACGCGCTCGTCTTCGACCCCGCCTTCGTTCGCGAGCACATGAGCGAGCGCGATCGGATGATTGATGTACGGCGACGCGTCCGCATCCTTGCGGCGCTGCTTGCGATGTTTGTCGGCCGCGAACGCGACGGCGTGGATGAGTTGATTCACTGGATGGCCTTCCGTGTCGTCTTTACCGGAAGTATAGGTCTTGCGCCGACGCGCCAGTCTCAATACAACCCGACCCACCTCCATACATAAAACCGCACGATACCAACCAGCTCATGCAACGCGCTGTTCGAATCGAACCATCCTCTTCGATGCGGACGCCACCACATGAACTGCGGACGAACATAAGCGACGGTCGGCTGCGGATGCAAACCGAAGGCTTCGAACGCGAGCATCGCGCGACGCATGTGAAGCGACGACGTTATCAAAACCGACGTATCGTAGGGCCGCGACCGCAGTATCTTCTCCGTATTGCGCGCGTTCTCATAAGTGTCGAGACTCTGATTTTCGAGGATGAGATCTTGGCGCTTCACGCCTGCGTCGAGAAGCAGGCTTCCATATAAGTCTGCTTCGCTTTGCTCGTGATGCTGCGGGTTGCCTCCGCTCATGATGACAAAACACGCCTTCTCCATCTCGACGCAACGCTTATAGAGCGACGCCGCAAGATCGATGCGCGTCATCGCGTCACCCTTGGGCACGAGACGCCGGTTATGGTCGTACCAGGTCCCCCCGCCCAGCACGATGATCGCCGTGCGCGGGCCGAACGTCGGATCCTTCATCGACGCGTAGTGATCGTTCGCGAGCCGCACGAGCGGCCCCGGAAACCAGCTTCCGAGCCCCCAGAAGACGATAGCCGTCATCACCAGAATCATGCCGCGCCGTTTTCTCCAAACGAGGAACAGCGCGATGAATAGAAGCAGCAGCGATATCAGAACCAATCAATTCACTCCGGAAAGTTATCGTTTCAAAATGCTTTCAGTGTACGCATCGTTTTTGCTTATCACTCATTCGACCATGCGAAGGAGTTACCTATTTATCGAATATGAAGCGCTGACGTGAGTGTGAATCATCGCATCCGATCGCGACGTGCTTGATATCGCACAAAACGATGCTTTCTCGACGAAGCCCTCCGTGCGCCATCGCACGGACGCATAGGCCCGCAAATTCGTTAAATACGATCAAACAATAGCTATAAGAAAACAGTGCGTGCGAGGGCTCTCGTGGAACCGTCTTCGCGAGACAACAACAACACCACTGCCGATTCGCACCGGGGTTAGCGACATTCGATAAGAACTCATCGTCGCGACCCGGGTTAGTTGCACCAATGGCCGGGTACAAGGGAAAACATAGACAATGAAAACTGAATTGCGCCGCATCCTCGCCGAGTCCGCTCGTCTCGACGTGCCCATCGATACGCTCGCCGACGGCGACGATCTCTACGCCGCCGGTCTCTCTTCGCTTGCCACGGTCCATGTGATGCTGGCGATCGAAGACGAGTTCGGCATCGAAATTCCCGATCACATGCTCACGCGCCGTCTCTTTTCGAGCGTCGATTCGCTCGCATCGGCGGTCGACGAACTGCGTCGTTCGCAGGCGGCAGCATGAACGCGCCCGCTCAGGAGCTTGAAGTCGCCGAGCTCGCGCAGAGCGCAATCTTGCGTAGCGAAAGCGAACTGATCGAAGCCGCGAAGCGCGTCGCGGCCGTTGCGGCCCAGTACGCCGACGCGGTCGATCGCGAAGCGCGCTTTCCCGCCGAAGCGGTTGCAGCGATGCGCAAGGAGCGTCTCTTCTCCGCGATGATCCCAACGGAATACGGCGGCGACGGTCTGTCGCTCACCGGCGTCGCGCGCTTGTGCGAGGCACTGGCGCAAGGCTGCGCATCGTCCGCGATGATCTATGCGATGCATCAGAGCCAGGTCGTTTGCATCGTCGATCATGGCGTGAACGTGCCGTGGCAGCGCGCTTTCCTTGCTCGCATGGTCAACGAACAGTTGCTGCTCGCATCGGCGACGTCGGAAGAGAACATCGGCGGCAACATGCGTACGAGCGCGTGCGCGGTCGATCTCGTCGACAACGCGTTTCGCATCGAGAAGCTCGCACCGACCATTTCGTACGGCAAGTATTCCGACGCCATTCTCGTGACGGCGCGCCGTCATCCGGACGCGCCGCCCTCCGATCAGGTGCTGATCGTCGCGCCGCGCGAAACGTTCACGCTCGAGCAGCGTGGGACGTGGGACACGCTCGGTATGCGCGGGACATGCAGCGAAGGACATCGACTGGTCGCGAGCGGCATCGCGGAACAGATTCTGCCGACGCCGTTCTCGAAGATCGCCGACGAAAGCATGCTGCCCGTATCCCATACCTTGTGGTCGTCGGTATGGTGCGGCATCGCGAGCGACGCGGCGAATCGCGGGCATCAGTTCTTCCGCAATCAGGCGCGCGGCAAGCCCGCGTTGCCGCCTTCGGCCGCGCGCCTTTCGCAAGTGCTCACGCTCATCAAGATGATGCAGGCGCGGCTGCGCGAATCGCTCGCCAATGTCGAAGCGGCGCAGGCCGAACGCGCGGCGCGCAAGGCGAACCAGAGCAATGACGACGACGCACCGCTCGCGGCGTCGATCGGCATCAACGCCGATCTGAACATGCTCAAGCTGGCGATCTCGCAGTCGGCTTTGCATGTCGTGCAAGAGACGCTGATGATCTGCGGCATGGCGGGCTACAAGAACGACACGCCGTTCAGCGTGGGGCGCCATCTGCGCGATCTGCATTCGGCGCCGCTCATGATCAGCAACGATCGCATCGAATTGAACACGGCGAACCTGCTGCTTGCGCAGCGCGCCGCAACGGGGACCATTTGACGATGAACATGCCGACGGAACAGGCCGCCATGATGCAGGCCGAAGCACAAGCACAATCACAAGAGACACAGGCACCGTACGACAAATCGGACTTGACCTTGCGCGATCGCCTGATCGAAGCGGGCATTCTGCTCGATACCGGCGAAGACGGTCTCTATGGCCGCAGCGAAGTATTCGAGGATGTCGTCGAACGGCTCAATCAGGCCATCACGATGCTCGGCGCGGATCAACACGCGGAAGTGCTGCGCTTTCCGCCCGCGATGCGCCGCCGCGATTTCGAGGACAGCGAGTATCTGAAGAGCTTCCCGAATCTGGCGGGCACGATCCACTCGTTCCAGGGCAACGATCGCGGGCATCATCGCCTGCTCGAAGCGCTCGACAAGATCGTGCATATCGGTGAAGAGGAAGAGCGCTCCGACGAATGGATGGATCAGCAAAAGCCGACGCGCCTCGTGCTCACGCCGGCCGCGTGCTATCCGATCTATCCGCTCGTCGCGAAGCGCGGCAATCTCGCGGCTGACGGCGCGATCTTCGATGCGTTCTCGTACTGCTTCCGCCACGAGCCGTCGATCGATCCGGGCCGCATGCAGATGTTCCGGATGCGCGAATACATCCGCGTCGGCAGCCCCGAGCAAGTGATGGCGTTCCGTCAGAAGTGGATCGACCGCGGTTCGCTGCTCGTCAATCTGCTGCAACTGCCTTTCGAAATCGATCTCGCCAACGATCCGTTCTTCGGTCGCGGCGGCATGATCGTCGCCGATAGCCAGCGCGCGCAGCAACTGAAGTTCGAACTGCTCGTGCCCGTCGCGACGCCCGACCGTCCGACCGCGTGCCTGTCGTTCAACTATCACCAGGACCACTTCGGCGAGCTGTGGCACATCCGTCAGGCCGACGATCAGGTCGCGCATACCGCGTGTGTCGGTTTCGGCATGGAGCGCACGACGCTCGCGCTCTTCCGTCACCACGGTCTCGATGTCAAGGCGTGGCCGGAGAAAGTGCGTCAGTTGCTTTGGGGCGACAAGGCGCCGCTCATCGAGGAAGGCCTCGCGAACCTGGGAAACAAGGCATGAACGCACGCTCGCCGGCAGAAGCCGTGACCGACACGTCCATGCCTGCGGACACCGCCTACATCCAGCACGCGCTGCATCGCGAAGAGCGCGTCTGGCTGGAGACGAACTGCTATGTCGACTTGTGGATCGAGTTGCTGCATCACTACGGCTGCGATCCGCATGCGGCGCTCGGTTTCACGGTGACGCAGGCATTCGAGGGCGATCAGTTCACGTTCCCGAAGTTCTCGCTCGACGATATCGCGCGGCTCTATGGCCTGCAGGCGCAAGAGCTCGCGATCTACGACACGCTGGAAGCGCACGTACGCGAGCAGACGCGCCGCGGGCAGATCGTGGTGGTCGAGATGGACTCGTACTATCTGCCCGACACACGCGCGACCGCGTATCGGCAGACGCATACGAAGACGACCATCGCGATCGACGCCATCGACACGGAAGCGAAGCGCATCACGTACTTCCATAATGCGGGTTACTTCGCGTTGGCGGGCGAGGACTACGATGGCGTGTTCCGTCTGATGCCAGGCCTCGCAAGCGATGTGCACGCGCTCTTCCCGTACGTCGAGTTCGTGAAGCGCGCGCGTGCACCGCTCGAAGGCGATGCGATGGTGCAACGCTCGGTCGAGCTGCTCAAGCTGCGTCTCGCGGAACGTCCCGCGGTGAATCCCGTTGCGCAATGGCGCGCGGAATTTCCCGAGCATCTGCGTGCGTTGCTCGAACGCGATCCCGCGTACTATCACCTCTACACGTTCAACGTGATGCGTCAGCTCGGCTCGAACTTCGAGTTGCTGTCGAAGTATCTCGGCTGGCTGAACCGGCACGGCGTGGAAGTATCGAGCGATATTCAGACGAGCGCTCAAGCGATCGCGAGCGAAGCGATGGTCATGCAGTTTCGACTCGCGCGCGCCCGCATGCGCTCGCGCTCGGACCTGTGCGAAGACTGCCTCGATTCGATGCAGGCTTCGTACGACAAGGTTATCGAGCCGCTCGCCGCGCGCTTTCTGTGAACGCCGAAGCCGCGCACATGCCGCGCGGCTTTGGCGTCGTTCTTCGCATTCCATCGACGAGGTAGGTTCATGCACGACCAGTGCGCGCACGCGGCGCGGCGTCTTTCAGAAGGCTGGCAATGCGTGAGCACGCCCGCCGGCTCATGCGCGATGCCCGCATCGCTCGACACCGTCACGCAGTGGATCGACGCGCCCGTGCCGGGCACGATCGCATCCGCATTGCGCGCGCAAGGCGTCAGCGATGAAGCGCTCGCGCAGCCGTTCGCGCATTCCGATCATTGGTATCGCGTGAAGCTCGCGGGCGACGGCAAGCGGCGCTTGCGCTTCAATGGGCTCGCGACCATCGCCGAAATATGGCTCGACGATCGCAAGCTGCTCGAATCGGATTCGATGTTCGTCGCGCACGATCTCGACGTCGAACTCAACGGCGAGCATACGCTTCATCTATGCTTCCGTTCGATCGCGCCCGCGCTTGCCGCCAAACGCGGACGTGCGCGCTGGCGTCCGAAGCTCGCGCAACCCGCCACGTTGCGCAACGTTCGCACGACGCTGCTCGGGCATATGTCCGGATGGTGTCCGACGATTCAACCGGCGGGTCCGTGGCGCCCCATCGAATTGATCGGCGAAACGCGCGCGTGCATCGACAACGTGGATCTGCGCACGAGCATCGACGGCAACGATGGCATGCTCGATGTCACCGTGCGCTACTTTCATGCACAGGAACAGGCGCCGGTTCGCATCGAATGTGGCGACGCGCACGCCACGCTGGAATGGCACGACGCGCGCACGCTCAAAGGCCGCGTGCGCGTGCCCGATGTGCGCTTGTGGTATCCGCACACGCATGGCGAGCCATCGCGCTATGCCGTGAAGCTCGGCGATATCGATCTCGGCGAAGTCGGCTTTCGCACGATAGAAGTCGATCGTGGTGTGGACGGCCGAGGCTTTCAGCTCGTCGTGAACGGCGTGCCTGTATTCGCGCGCGGCGCGTGCTGGACATCGGCCGATATCGTCGCGCTCGATGCGCCGCGCGAGAAACTCGAGAACGTCTTCCGCCTGATTCGCGATGCGGGCCTGAACATCATTCGCGTGAGCGGCATCACGCTCTATGAATCCGACACGTTCTACCAACTCGCCGACGAATACGGCGTGCTCGTGTGGCAGGACTTCGCGTTCGCGAACTTCGATTATCCGGACGACGAAGCATTTCGTGAGAGCGCGCAACGCGAAGCCGAGCAGTTCCTTTCACGCACGCGACGCTTCGCATCGCTCGCGGTGCTGTGTGGCGGAAGCGAAGTGCATCAGCAGGCGGCGATGCTCGGCCTGCCCTTCGACGCGTATCAGCAGCGCCTCTTCACCGAACTCTTGCCGAATGCGATTGCAGCGCAGCGGCCCGACGTCGCGTATGTCGTGAACTCGCCGAGCGCGGCGCCCGGCGACAAGGAGTCGATGCCTTTCGGCACGCGCGGCGGCATTACGCATTACTACGGCGTGCCGGCGTATCAGCGCCCGTTCGACGATGTGCGTCGCGCGCAAGTGCGCTTCGCCTCCGAATGTCTCGCGTTCGCCAACGTTCCCGACGATGTCGCCCTGCGCGCGATACCGAATGCGCGCGCGCACGAACCGCGCTGGAAAGCAGGCGTGCCGCGCGATCCCGGCTCGGCGTGGGATTTCGACGATGTACGCGAGCATTACATGCGATCGCTCTATCGCATGGACGTGCCGCGTTTGCGCTATGAAAATCCCGAGCGCTATCTGGAACTGTCGCGCGCGGTCGTCGCGGATGTGATCGGCGCGGTGTTCTCGGAATGGCGTCGCGAAGGATCGAGTTGTGCGGGGGGCATCGTATGGAATCTGCTCGATGTGCGTCCGGGCGCGGGCTGGGGCATCATCGACGTTCTCGGCGCACCGAAGAGCGCGCTGCATGGACTCGCGCGCGTGCTTCAACCCGTGCAGGCGTTGATCCTCGATGAAGGTCTCGACGGACTCGACGTTCATCTCGTCAACGATACCGCGCGCGAGATTCGCGCACGGGTCGAACTGGCGTGCCTGCGTGAAGGCGCGATCAAGGTCGCGAGCGGTTCGCGCGATGTCGTATTGCAACCGCGCAGCGTGCAACGTGTGTCGTCGAATGCGCTGATCGGCGCATTCTTCGATATCGCATATGCGTATCGCTTCGGCCCGCGCGCGCACGATGCGACGCATGTCGTTCTGCGCGACGCGGACACGAACGAAGTGCTGTCCGAAGCGTTCCACTTCCCCGATCCGTCGATTGGGGAGCGGCGCGATATCGGCTTGAGCGTCACCGTCGAGAAGGACGACGAGGGCTTCAGTCTCATTGTCGAAACGGCGCAGCTCGCGCGCTGGGTGCATATCGCCGATCCGAACTACTTCGCACGCATCGACTGGTTTCATCTCGCGCCGGGAAGCACGCGTCGCATTCCGCTCGTCGCGCGGCACGGGAACGTGAGCGCCGCGCCCGAGGGCGATGTATTCGCGATCAATGCGATTCGAAGCGCGACGTATCGCGCTTCGTGATGCGCGCGCGTCAGCGGCCGAATGCTTCCGTTTCGATGCGCCGTCCGGTGAGGAATGCATCGGCGACGAGTCGCAGCGGTCGCACATCGACATCGCTCGTTTTCGTTTCGATGAGCGTGTGAAAGTGCTCGTACAGCGCGGGATATTCGCGCTCGGCTTCGACATCGATCTCCTTGCCCGCGATCGACAGACGCTTGCCGCCTTCGCGCATCGAGAGGCGGCCCGCGTCCGTTTCGATGTCGATGTCCCATTCCTCGACGGGACCGTGACGCCAATCGAACACCGCGCGCACCGGCGCGCCGTTCGTCGCGACGCAATCGAGTTCGGCGGCGATCGGCGTGGATGTATCGGCCGGCATCGTGAGCGTGGCGGCGCGCAGCGCGACTTCATGCGGCAGGATGCGCGTGACGATCGATAGCGCGTTGATGCCCGGATCGAATACGCCGAGACCGCCCGGCTCCCAGATCCATTGCTGCCCCGGATGCCAGCGCCGCACGTCTTCCTTCCATCGCACTTCTACCGAGCGAATCGCGCCCGGTTCCTTCGACGCGAGCCAGGCGCGCGCCGGTTCGACTGCGCTCGCCGCGCGCGAATGCCACGAGGCGAAGAGCGTGCAGCCGTTCGCGCGTGCAACGTCGCGCAATGCTTCGACTTCGCTCACGCTCGCGCCTGGCGGCTTTTCGAGCATGACGTGCTTGCCTGCGTCGAGTGCGGCGAGCGCGTGCGCATAACGCACTTGAGGCGGCGCGCAGAGCGACACTGCATCGACCGACGGCTCGGCGGCGAGCAGCGCGCCGATATCCGGATAGTTGCGCACGCCTTCGACGCTTGCATTGCGGCTCGCGCACGCGACGAGTTCGAACCCCGGCTGCGCAGCGATCGCGGGCAAGTGCTGATCCCGCGCGATCTTGCCGATGCCGACGACGGCGAGCTTGTGTACGGCTTTCATGCGAATGTCTCCTCCTTTCCGTGGAACCGCATCACGTTTCCGCGTGACCGCGGCCGAACAGCGTGGCCCAAAGCGTTTCATGCTTCGGCTTCGTTATTTTCAGAAATAAACCCTCTACGCAAATCTGCGCCAGATTCTCATCGACCCCGATGCCCGTTCCCGTGACCGTTTGCATCGAACGACGTCTCGATATGCGGCGTTTCCTGAACCGCGCCGCGCAAAGGCAGCGAGCATGCAACCCACTTTTCGGGATTGTGTAGAGGTCGAACCCCTTGAGACGCTTATCCGAATCTAACACCATCGATAGCGTTCCCGCAGTAATGACATACACCGGCGGATGGATATCGCAGCGCCGGTCGATCTCTTCGCTTAGGTTGACCGTCTTTCGACGGAAGTGGACGAAGCCGCATACTCGATTGCGCAGCGCACAGTGAAGCAATCGCTGTCCCATTGCACTGTCGCACTGGAATCAATATGCGCCGTGGTATGAACGGTGGGCTGCTTCATAGGATGTGTCTGTAAGCGAAGTGAAGAATGGTGTAGTCGCGCTCTCGAACGACGGTAAGCGGCGACTCTATACGCCTCTCGCTTATCGCGATTCGCCCGTCGAGCGCATAGATGCGCGATACGCCCGCGTTTTCCTCGCGATAGTCAATGACGGCATCCAGCTCCGCGTCATAGATTGGCTTCGCATTGAAGGGCACGGACGGTGGACGGATTTCGAAGCGACCCACCTCAATCGGCTTCTTTGCAGGCTTCCAATCGAACGACGGCTCGTCTCTGCTATACGGCAACGACGATTGCATATTCTGACTCTCGAACATAGCGAGCTAACAGAATACTTTCCCATCCGAATTGATTCGTCACTTGAAGTTACGGTGACAAATCCGCGATACAGCTTCCGATTCGTCACCTCGCGATACCCTATCGCCCGCTCACGCAGTCGCCGCCACCTCCACCGGCGCGCGATAACTTTCGATCAACCGTTCGCGCTTCCTCGCGACGGCCGCGATGTTGCGCTCCTTCACATGCCCGAAGCCGCGGATTTCATCAGGTAGTTTCGCAAGCTTCAACGCGGCATCGCATCGTCGCGCATCGAGCGTCGCAACGAATTCATCGACGAGCGCAATGTAATCCGCGATCATCCGGCGTTCGGTGCGGCGCTCTTCCGTCTTGCCGAACACATCGAACGATGTGCCGCGCAAACCCTTCATCTTCGCGAGCACGCGAAACGCCGGCAGCATCCACGCACCAAAACGCTGCTTCACGAGATGGCCACGCTCGTCGCGTTTAGCGAAAAGCGGCGGCGCGAGATGGAACATCAGCTTGTAATCCCGGCCCGGTTCGCCCTCGAACTGCTCACGCAGCTTGTCGAGATACGCGGGATCGGCATAGAGACGCGCAACTTCATACTCATCCTTATAAGCCATCAGCTTCGCGAGATTCACCGCGACGGCGCGCGTAAGGGGTAACTTCGCGTTCAGCAGCTTTTCCTTCTCGCGAATGCGCTCGACGACATCGCGATACGAACGCGCATACGCTTCGCTCTGATACGCCGCGAGCAACGCTTCGCGCGTCGCGATCACGCTCTCCAGCGACTCCGGCATCTTCACGATGACCGCGCGCTGCGTGGACTTGAGCAGATCGCCGGCGCCGTTCTGCGCAACGAAGCGGCCCCAGTTGAACGCGAGCACGTTCTTCTCGACGGCCACGCCGTTCAGTTCGATCGCGCGCGTGAGGCTCGCGAGTTCGAGCGGCAACCAGCCCTTCTGCCACGCGAAACCAAGCAGCAGCGGATTCGAATAGATCGTGTCGCCGAGCAGTTTCAACGCGAGCGCATTGGCATCGACGAACTCGCATCCCGCGCCGATGCTCTCCGACAACGCCTGCTCCGTCTGCGCAGCGGGAAAGGTCCATTGCGCATTCGTGACGAACTCGGCGGTCGGCGTCGCGCCGCTGTTGATCGCCGCGTGCGTGATGCCGTGACGCGTGCGCGACAGCACATCGTTCGATGCTGACACGATCGCATCGCAACCGATGACGAGCCGCGCTTCGCCCGTTGCGATACGTGTCGCATGCAGCGCTTGCGGCTTCGGCGCGATCTGCACGTGACTCAGCACCGCGCCGCCCTTCTGCGCGAGACCCGCCATATCGAGCACGGTCACGCCCTTGCGTTCGATATGCGCGGCCATGCCGATCAATCCGCCGATCGTCACCACGCCCGTGCCGCCAACGCCCGTCACGAGAATGCCGTAAGGCTTCGACAAGGCAGGCAACGAAGGGATCGGCAGATCATCGAAGTCCGGCTTCACGCCTGCGGCCGCCTTGGGCTTGCGAACCTGCGCGCCTTCAGCGGTGACGAAACTCGGGCAAAAGCCCTTCACGCACGAGAAATCCTTGTTGCACGAAGACTGGTTGATCTTGCGCTTCGTGCCGAGCGGCGTGTCCATCGGCTCGACCGACAGGCAGTTCGATTGCACCGAGCAATCGCCGCAGCCTTCGCAAACCGCATCGTTGATGAACGCGCGACGCGCCGGATCGGGATACGTGCCACGCTTGCGGCGACGGCGCTTCTCCGTCGCGCAAGTCTGGTCGTAGATGAGGATGGTCGTGCCTTGCGTATCGCGCAACTCGCGCTGAATGTGATCGAGCTCATCGCGATGATGCACGTTCACGCCCTGGGGCAACGCAACGTTCGCATCGTATTTCTGCGGCTCGTCGGTCACGATGACGATGCGCTTCGCTCCTTCCGCATAGACCTGATGCGCGATCTGCGGCACCGTCAATATGCCGTCGACGGGCTGGCCGCCGGTCATCGCAACCGCATCGTTATAGAGAATCTTGTACGTGATGTTCGCGTTCGCCGCAATCGCCGCGCGCACCGCGAGCAGGCCCGAATGGAAGTATGTGCCGTCGCCGAGATTGACGAAGACGTGTTTATCGCCGGAGAAATGCATCTGGCCGATCCACGCGACGCCCTCGCCGCCCATCTGGCTGAACGTCTCGGTCTTGCGGTCCATCCACATCGACATGTAATGGCAGCCGATGCCCGCGAGCGCGCGCGATCCTTCGGGCACGCGCGTCGATGTGTTATGCGGACATCCCGAGCAGAACCATGGCTTGCGCTCGACATCGACGCGCGGCTTGGTCGCCTCGCGCTCTTTCGCTTCGATCGTTTCGACGCGCGACAACATGCGCGCACGCACGTCTTCGGGAAGATCCGCGCGCGCGAGACGACGCGCGATAGCCTTCGCGATCAACGCGGGCGATAGCTCGTAATGCGCCGGCAGCAACCAGTCGCCGCGCGGCACAGACCATTCGCCGCCTTCGTTGTCGCGCTCGTCGAACTTGCCGTAGATGCGCGGGCGCACGTCTTCACGCCAGTTATAAAGCTCTTCTTTCAGCGCGTATTCGAGAATCTGCCGCTTCTCTTCCACGACGAGAATCTCTTCGAGACCGGTCGCGAACGCGCGTGCGTCCTGCGCATCGAGTGGCCACACGCAGCCCACTTTCAGCACGCGCAGGCCGATCTGCGCGCAGGTGTCATCATCGAGACCGAGATCGACGAGCGCCTGACGCACATCGAGATACGCCTTGCCCGCCGTGATGATGCCGAAGCGCGGCTTGTCCGAATCGATGACGACGCGATTGAGCTTGTTCGCACGCACGTAGGCCAGCGCCGCGTACCACTTCTCGTCGAGCAGACGCGCTTCCTGCGCGAGCGGCGAATCTGGCCAGCGAATGTTGAGGCCGCCTTCGGGCATCGCGTAGTCGTCCGGCGTGACGATCTCCACGCGATCCGGATCGAGATCGATCGATGCCGTCGATTCGACCACATCGGTCACGCATTTCATCGCGACCCACAGGCCCGAATAGCGGCTCATCGCCCATCCGTGCAGACCGTAGTCGAGATACTCCTGTACGTTCGACGGATACAGCACCGGAATGCCCGCCGCGATGAACGCATGATCCGACTGATGCGCGACCGAGGACGACTTCGCCGCGTGATCGTCGCCAGCGAGGACAAGCACGCCGCCATGCTTGTCGGTGCCTGCGGAATTCGCGTGCTTGAAAACATCGCCGGTGCGGTCGACGCCCGGTCCCTTGCCGTACCACATGCCGAACACGCCATCGCGTGTCGCGCCCGGCCACAGATTGATCTGCTGCGTGCCCCAGATCGACGTCGCCGCGAGATCCTCGTTCACGCCCGGCTGAAACACGATGTCGTTATTCTTCAGATGCGCCTTCGCCTTCCATAGCGACTGATCGAGCGCACCGAGCGGCGATCCGCGATAGCCCGAAACGAAGCCCGCCGTGTTCAGCCCCGCCTTGCGGTCGCGCGCTTTCTGCAACATCGGCAGACGCACGAGCGCCTGCGTGCCGCTGATATAGACGCGGCCTTTCTCCAGCGTGTATTTATCGTCGAGCGTTACGGTTGCAGCGGCTAGTGCGGCGCGATCGGGTGCGTTCATGAGGGCATGTCTCCGGAATTCGGGAATTAGTTTTTTTTGCCGAGTATAGGAAGCCGATTTGCGATCGTAAAATCACGAATACACAACTCCGGTATCTGAAAATCAGATGGCGTTCGATCTCACGCTCAGGCAGTTGCGCTACTTCGTCGCCGCCGCGCAAACGGGCCAGTTCTCGATGGCGGCGGCCAACGAACACGTATCGCAGTCGGCGATCACGAATGCGGTGCTCGCGCTCGAAAGCGCGCTCGGCACGAAGCTGTTCGAGCGCCTGCCGCAAGGCGTCGCGCTGACGCCCGACGGTCAGGATTTTCATAACCATGCGCGCCGCGTGCTCGACGCCGCGCGCGATGCGATGCACATGCCGCCGTTTCGCGCGCACGACATGCGCGGCGTCGCGCGAATCGCGGCGTCCTATACGGTGCTCGGGTATTTTTTGCCGGAACTGCTCGCGCGCTTTCGTGCGACGTATCCGTTCATCGATTTCGATCTGCGTGACATGGAGCGGCCGCAAATCGAAGAAGCAGTCGCGAATGGCGATGTCGATATCGGCGTGGTGCTGCTATCGAATCTGCAGCGTCCGAATCGTTTCGACAGCCAGGTCTTGATGCGTTCGCGCCGGCAACTGTGGGTCGCGCCGATGCATCCGCTCGCGCAGCAGCACGCGGTATCGCTGAAGGATATCGCCGTGCATCCCTACATTCTGATTACCGTCGATGAAGGCGAGCAATCGACGATGCGCTACTGGCACAAGAAGCGCATCGAACCGAACATCGCGTTTCGCACGAGTTCGATGGAAGCGCTGCGCGGACTCGTGGCGCATGGCTTCGGCGTCACGGTGCTATCGGATATGGTGTTTCGGCCGTGGTCGCTCGAAGGCAAGCGCATCGAGGCGCGGCCCGTCAACGACGCGATTCCTCATATGGAAGCAGGCATGATCTGGCGCAAGGGCGCGACGTTGAGCGCCCCGTCGACCGCCGTGCAGCAGTTCCTGATTCATGCCTGTGGTGCTTAGTTCGAACTCAATGCGAAATGCTTTCGAGCGATCGCCCGAGCGTGCGCGGTCCCATCGATCCGATGCAGATCATCACGATCAGCATCGCGCCCGCGATGAAGCCGAACACGCCGGTCACGCCCGCTTCCTTCAGCACGAACGCGATCACGAACGAACTGAACACCGCCGATAGCCGGCTCCACGAATACACGAAGCCGACAGCGCGTGCGCGGATCGTCGTCGGATAAAGCTCTTGCTGATACGTGTGATACGTGAACGAAATGATGTTGCCCGCGAGCGTCAGCAACACGCCGAGCGTGACGATCATCACCGCCGCCGACGCCTGGCTGAACAGCAGGCCCGCGACGATATTCACGGCCGCCATGAGCACGATCACATGCTTGCGTTCGAAACGATCGGCGATCCAGTAGCCGAGCAAGGGACCGATGGGCGCGGCAAGCCCGATCACCGTCGTATAGAGCAGGCTCGACGTGACTGTCACGCCCTGCTTGACGAGCAGTGTCGGCACCCAGTTCGCGAAGCCGTAGAAACCGACCGTCTGACAGATATGAAAGACGATCAGCATGAGCGTGCGCTTGCGATACGGCGGCTTCCACATATCGGCGAACCCGGCCTTTCTTGCAATGGGATCGGAAGGACCCGGCGCGGGCAACGGCTTGCCGTACTGAAGCGCGACCGTGTCTTCGAGACGGCGCAGCACTTCGTCGGCTTCGTCGATGCGGCCTTTGCTCGCGAGCCAGCGCGGGCTTTCCGGCAGATTGCGCCGGAAGTACCAAACGAACAGCGCACTCACGCCCCCCGCCAATGCGACCCAGCGCCAGCCATCGAAGCCGAACGGCGCGCGCGGCACGAGCAGATACGAAAGGAACGCGACCACCGGCACGGCGGAAAAGCCGATCGCCTGACACACGGCGAACGCCCTTCCACGCAGATGTTTCGGCGCAAGCTCGGACATATAAGTACCGATGGTCACGAGTTCCACACCGATGCCGAGCCCCGACACAAAGCGCCAGAAGTTGAGCCACAGTGCCGTGTCCTGAAACGCCATCACGGTATTCGCCGCGACGTACCAGAGCAGCGAATACGTGAAGATCGCGCGACGTCCGTAGCGATCGGCGAGAAAGCCGCACGCGATCGTGCCGATGAACAAGCCGCAGAACAGCGCGGCGATGAAGCTCGCGACGCCCGTCGTGCCGAAGAGACCCGCGGTCGTCGATGTGAGAATGCCGCTCTTCACGAGACCCGGCGCGATATAGCCGGTGAAGAGCAGATCATATAGCTCGAAGAAGAAGCCGAGGCTCAGCAGAAAGACGAGTTTCCACACCGCGCGCGTGGCGGGAAGCCGGTCGAGGCGTGCCGAGATGCCCGCCGTGTCCGCGATGGCGGGCGCGTCCGTGAACGCGCTGCCGGCGGCGTCGTGCAGACGCGAAGTGCCCTGCATGATGGCCATTGCTTGTCTCCTGAATGTATTTTGAAGCCGCATCGATGGCGGCTCTGTCATGCTGCGTGCTTACTGCGTGAAGCGTTCTTGCAACTCCGCGAACGATGCGATGCGGCCGATAATTGCGCTTGCAACTACCGTCGGCGGGCTTGCGAGCCATACTTTCCCCGGACCCGAGCGGCCCGGAAAATTGCGATTGATCGCGCTGATGGTGACTTGTTCGGCCTGTGTCGACGAACCTGGTCCGCAGTTCGCGCACGCACCGCACGACGGTTGCAGCAGAATCGCGCCGACGCGCTTGAACGCATCGACATAGCCTTGCGCGATGCAATAGTCGCGCACGTCCTGCGTGCCGAATTGCAAATAGAGCGTCACATTGCCGGGCACGCGCAAGCCGCGCTTCGCCGCCCACGAAAGCACTTCGTGATAATGATCGAAGTCCTCGCGCTTGCCTGCCGTGCACGAACCGCCATACGCGATATCGATGACCGGCCTTTCATCGAGCGCTTCAAGCGCGATGCCGTTGCCCGGATCGCCGGGCGCGGCGAGCATCGGCGTGAGACGCGAGCAATCGATCGCGATGACATCGGCGTAGCGCGCGCCTTCATCGCTTCGCATCCATGGCTCGATCTTGAAGTCGATGCCGCGCCGCGCCTTCAGAAAGCGCACGGTTTCATCGTCGGGAGCGACGATGCCCGTGAAGCCGCCCAACTCGGCCGTCATGTTGGTGAGCGTCGTGCGCGCATCGGTCGAGAGGCTCGCGATGGCCGTGCCCGCGAACTCGAACACCTTGCCGACGCCCGCGCCCGCGCGTATGCGCGAATCGGCAAGCAAGTGAAGCACGATGTCCTTCGCGGTGACGCCCGCGGGAATCGGTCCCGATAGTTCGATGAGCAACGATTGCGGCACCGTCATGCGAACCGCGCCGGTGACGAATGCGTTCGCCATGTCCGTCGTGCCGACGCCGAACGCGACACATCCGAGCGCGCCGCTATGCGGCGTATGCGAATCGGTTCCGACGATCACGTGGCCGGGCAACGCGTAGCGCTCGGCCATCATTGCGTGCGAGATGCCTTCGGAGCCTTCGTCGAGCTCGCTGTTCGCTTCGCTCAGATAGCCGTGATTGCGCACATCGTAGTCATGCGCGAACGTGCGATGCGCGTCCGATAACTCGCGCACGTTCGGCAGCAGCCCGTTCCCGATATGCAGTTCGCTGCGATGCGAATACGACAGATGATCCTCGAACGCGAGCATGCTGCGCGGTTCGTGCAGCGTCAGCGGGCGGCCGAATGCCGCGTGCAGCATATGCGCGGCCATGCCCGTGTAGTACTCGTGGATGAAGCGCCAGTCCGCGCGCACGAAGATGCCGTTGCCCGCTTCGAGCGATGCGTTGGTCACATCGGTCGTCAATGTGTGACGCGCGAGAATTTTCTCTACGAGCGTGCGCGGCGCTTCATCGTGCGATGCTTCGCCGATGCTGACTCGTTGCATATGCAACTTTCCATAGCGCAACAGTCCGCCGCTCGTAAGGATCGCCGCCGCCAACGGATCGCGATCCGCAACGAGTTCATCGATATCGATAGCCTCGCCGCGCCGGATGCGTTCGATCAGGCCGAAATCCGTCGACGTGAAAAGCCCGAGATTGTCCGCGTTCTGCCGATAGATGCGTTCGAAGCTCCGCGCGATCACGAGCCGTATGCCCGCGTGATATTCGGCGAGCGGGCTATGTTCGCGCGACGAGCCTTTGCCATAGCGATTGCCCGCGACCGTCACCTGAAAGCGGCCCGCGCGCACGGCATCGTGGCCGATCGGATTGCGCCCGCCCGCATGAAACCCGACATACGGGCATTGACCGAGCCGCTCGTCGAAACGCGTGAGCACGCTGATCGGCGTGATTTCGTCGGTGGACACATCGTCGCGCAGTGCGCCCGCTTCATCGAGCGTGAGATCCTCGCCGGCGAGTTGCTGCTCGACCTTCGCGGCGTCCGCGCTCAGAAACAGGATTCTTCCGCTTACATTCAGATTGGCCATCGCATTCTCCTCGACGCCAATCTAGACGCACCCGCGCGCGTGCATGAAGTGTTCGTTCGGCACTGGGGCCATCGCGAGACGCGATGTCCGTGTTAACCCTCGCCGACGAGCGTATCGATCAGCGCCTGCACCGCCTTCAGCCGCGAAGACTTGCGCGGCGCATGAACGCGCAGGCATCGTCCGCTGCCCCACGTTTCGCGCAACGGCACGCGCACGAAATTGCGCGAACCCGCGAACGCCGACGCCGCGCTCGTCGGCACTATGCCGATGCCGAGTCCCGCTTCGACCATGCGGCATTGCGCATCGAAGCTGTTGACTGTGACGGTCACGTTGAGCGGCACGCGCGCGGCATCGGCGTGTTCCTTCAAGGTCTGATCGAGCGAACCGCCCGCCTGCAACGCGACGAGCGGAAAGCGCGTCACTTCGGCGAAGCTCAACGCGTCTGCTTGCGCGAGTTCGTGACCGGGCGGCAGGACGACCATCAGCGGATCGTCGACGAAGCGCCATGTATCGAGACCCGCATGCGCCTTCGTGCTCGCCGATATCCCGACATCCGCGCGATCGTCGAGACACGCGCGAATCACTTCATCGCTGATCTGTTCCGTCAACGCGATCTCGACGAGCGGATAGCGCGCCTTGAACGACGTGAGACGTTCAGGCAGAAAGCCGACGATCGCCGACGCATTGGCATAGAGCCGCACGACGCCCGCGATCTGGCCGCTCATCGACTGAACTTCGCGCGCCATGCTCTCGAGCTGTCCATGAATGGAACGCGCGCTCGCATAAGCATGCTGCCCCGCTTCGGTCAGTTGCACGCCCGAGGGCGAGCGAATGAGCAGCGCGACGCCGATGGCCGCTTCGAGATCGGCGATGCGCCTGCTCAACGCCGATGGCGCGATGTGACTGCGGCTCGCGGCGCGCGCAATCGATCCCTCCTCGACGACCGCGATGAAGAGTTCGAGACTGTAGGGATCGATTCGCATGGCTGTCGTGTTTATCGTCCGCCGGATAACGACGTGATGATTGCATACGCCGCCTTCACACGCTCTTCGTTCGGGATGTTCCTGTTCGCGAGCATCACGATGCCCACGCGCGCTTTCGGCACGAACGCGATATAGGCGCCGAAGCCGTTGGTCGAGCCGGTCTTGTTGATCCACACGTCGTCGCGCGGCGCTTGCGGCGGATCGATGCGCGTGACGGGCGTCGCGTTCAGGATCATCGACGACGAGTTTCCATCGAGCAAAGGCTGTAACGCGACCGGATACGGATACTGTTCCCAGATGAGATCCTGCGTCATCGGGCCGGCCTGGAAATAGCCCGTGTGCGTGGCATCGACGGCGCGCTGAAACGCCGGATCGATACGCACCAGGTTCATGTTGATCTGCAGAAAACGCGTCATGTCCGCAGCCGTCGATCTCACGCCATAAGCCTCCGGCGAAAGCACGCCACCTTTCATGCGTATCGGCGCGTCGTCTTTCGTATAGCCTTGCGCGTAATCGCGCTGCTTCGAAGCGGGCACGTTGATGTAACTCTGCTTCAGTCCCAGCGTGGGAAAGAGACGCGTCTCTATCAGCGCTGCGAAGTCCTGCTTCATGCTCTTCGCCGTGATGAGGCCAAGCGTGCCGATGCCGGGATTCGCATACGTGCGGATCGTGCCGGGCGGCCGGGCCGGACGCCATGTTTTGAAGTACTGCATCAGTTGCTCGTTGTCGTGAATCTCGTCGGGCACTTGCAGCGGCAAGCCGCCCGGCGTGTGCGTGCCGAGATTCAGCAACGTCACCTTGCCGAACTCCGTCCCATCGAGCGATGGAAGATACTTGCTCACCGGATCGTTCAAGGAAAGATCGCCTTCGATCTGCGCATACGATGCGAGCGTCGCGGTGAACGTCTTGCTGATCGAGCCGAGTTCGAAGAGCGTATCGCGCGTGACGGGCTGCTTCGTCGCCTTAGACGCCACGCCGTACTCGAACACATAAGGCTTGCCGTCGACGACGACGCCCACGGCCATGCCGTGAATGCCGTGTAGCGCCATCAACGGCTCGATGGTCTGATCGACGGTCGACTTGATGCTCGCTGCATCGTCGGCATAGGCGGCGCCGGACATCGCGCCAAAAGAAAAAATGGCTGCTGCCAAAAGACTCAGCGCGCGAAACTTCATTGTCTTGATCCTTCGTTCTGGTTTGCATGATTGGAACGAAGCGAAATATCCGCTCTTTTTCGCGCCTCGACAATCGAGGATAATTTGCCGCTGGCAATAGAAAAACTTATGCGAGCCATGCGACCTCATCTTCCCCTGAATGCGTTGCGCGCGTTCGAAGCGTCGGCGCGGCATCTGAGTTTCACGCGCGCCGCGCAGGAATTGAACGTCACGCAGGCGGCCGTCAGCCAGCAAGTGCGCGCGCTGGAGGAACGGCTCGGCACGCCGCTTTTCAGACGCCTCCCGCGCGGCCTCAGCGTCACCGACGAAGGGCGCGCGTTACTGCCCGTGTTGAGCGATGCGTTCGGCCGCATCGAAGCCGTGCTCAAGCAGTTCGAAGGGGGACACTTTCACGAAGTGCTGACGGTGGGCGTGGTCGGCACGTTCGCGGTCGGCTGGCTGATGCCGCGCATGAAGGCGTTTCGCGAGACGCATCCGTTCGTCGAGTTGCGGCTCTTCACGCATAACAATCTCGTCGATCCCGCATCCGAAGGGCTCGACTTCGCCATCCGCTTCGGCGCGGGCGTCTGGCCGGCGACGCATAACGCGCTGCTGCTCGATGCGCCGCTCGCCGCGCTGTGCGCGCCCGACATCGCGCGGCGTCTTTACACGCCATCCGATCTCGTCAATGAAGTGTTGCTGCGCTCCTATCGCGCGGACGACTGGAGCGACTGGTTCGACGCCGCGGGCCTCGACGCATGGACGATGAACGGTCCCGTCTTCGATTCGTCGCGCCTGATGGTGGAAGCCGCCGTGCAAGGCGCGGGCGTCGCGCTCGCGCCGCCGCGCATGTTCGTGCGCGAGTTGCAGGCCGGGCTGCTCGTGCGTCCGTTCGATGTCGAAGTGAGAACCGGCAGCTACTGGCTCACGTGGCTCAAGTCACGGCGTCTTTCGCACGGCATGAAGCTCTTTCGCGACTGGATCGTCCGGGAAGCGGCCGAGGCCGTTTAGCGGCGCAGGCGGCGTCTGCCTGCCGCGAGATCGTCCGCGAGCGGCACGGACGAGAACAGCAGCAGCAACGCGGCGAGCGGCACGGTCGTCGCGAAGCCGAGATGCGCGAAGCCGATCGCGCCCGCGAAACCGCCGAGCATGAACATCGCGAAGAGCGAACTCAGCAGCGCGAGACGCGCGTGATTCGCGCGCACATAAGAGGCATCGTCGCGCGCGACGCCGCGGTTCCAGTAAAGGCTCTTGCCGATCTCGATGCCGATGTCCGTCACGAGACCCGTCACATGCGTCGTGCGGATCTCCGCCTTCGATATCTTCGTGATCATCGCGTTTTGCAGGCCCATCACGAAGCAAAGCAGCGCGACGGTCAACGGCACATCCCACACGCGATGCGTCTCCAGATTGGCGCCGAGCATGCCGAACACGAGCAGAAGCGCCGCTTCGAGCAAAAGCGGCGTTGCGAACACGCTATGCGCGCGCCGCTGCCGTCCCCAGTTGATGAGCACCGCGGAAGTCGCCGCGCCGCCGAGGAACGCGCCGACCGCGCCGATCGCGGAAAAGACCAAGGCGATCTGGCCGAGCACGAGGTTATCGGCGATGGATGAAACGAGCCCCGACATATGGGACGTGTATTGTCCGACCGCGAGAAAGCCGCCCGCGTTCGCGGCGCCCGCGACGAAGGCGAGCGCGCAGCCTAGACGCCGG
The DNA here is from genome assembly GCF_023631205.1 of Caballeronia sp. NCF2. NCBI lineage: Bacteria > Pseudomonadati > Pseudomonadota > Betaproteobacteria > Burkholderiales > Burkholderiaceae > Caballeronia > Caballeronia sp. NCF2. The sequence goes on from NZ_JALQDN010000062.1 coordinate 163,161, forward strand.
TTGGCGGAATCGGTGCGGCTGGGCGAAGTCAAGCCACGGATATAGGCAATCGGCATGGCGGCTCGGGCAGGATGATCGAGCCGAAAAGATAGCACGCCAATTTGCCTCTCCGGGCATGCCTACCGTACGCAATCTGAAAGAAAAAACATAAGTCGATAGCATGCTAACGAATAGAGTTCTCGCTATAATCCCGCCGCATGACTCATCTCGACTTTCTGCGCCGCTCCGTGAGCAGCACGCTCGTGCTTGCCGCGCGACGCTGGCGCCGCACGAGCCACGGCGTGCTCGCCTCGTACGGCGTGTCGGAAGCATGCGCCGTGCCGCTGCTCACGGCCAACCGGCTCGGCGAGGCGGTGCGTCAGGTGACGCTCGCGGAGCATGTCGGCATCGAAGGGCCATCGCTCGTGCGGCTGCTCGATCAGCTTTGCGCGGCCGGACTCGTGCGCCGTGACGAAGATCCCGAAGACAAGCGCGCCAAGACCATCACGCTTACCGACGAAGGCCGCGCCGTCACCGCGCGCATGGAAGAGCGTCTCGTCGCGCTGCGCGCGCGGTTATTGAAGGGCGTGAGCCGCGAAGACCTGGAAACGACATTGCGCGTGCTGAACGTGTTCAGCGCGTCGCCGGATGCGAAGCTGCTCGCGGCACTCGAAGCCGGCGATCAAACCGCAAAGCCGGCGCGGTCCGCCGCAAAGCGCGGAGCATAGCGCCATGTCCTTTCCATCCGCGCGCGAGTGGCTCTTTTCCGCCAAGACCTTCGCCGCCGCGATGATCGCGCTCTACATCGGCCTCAGACTCGAATTGCCGCGTCCTTATTGGGCGATGGCGACCGTCTATATCGTGTCGAATCCGTTCGTCGGCGCGACGCGCTCGAAGGCGCTGTATCGCGCGCTCGGCACCATGATCGGCGCGGCGGGCGCGGTGTTGATCGTGCCGCCGTTCGTCGAATCGCCGTATCTCTTCAGCGTGAGCGTCGCGTTGTGGACGGGCACGCTGCTCTTTCTCTCGATGTTCGACCGCAGCGCGCGCAGCTATGTGTTTCTGCTCGCGGGCTACACGCTGCCGCTGATCGCGCTGCCCGCCGTCACGAATCCGACGGCCGTCTTCGATCTCGCGATCACGCGCACCGAAGAGATCCTGCTCGGCATCGTGGTGGCGAGCGTCGTCGGCAGCGTGGTGTTTCCGAGCCGCCTCGCGCCGACGCTCATCGAACGAACGGACGCATGGTTCCGCGACGCCGCCTTCTACGCGAGCGAAACGCTCTCGGGGCATATCGCGGGCGCCTCCATATCGGCGGCGCGGCAGCGGCTCGCGGCGACCGTCAACGGACTCGAATTCCTGCTGAGCCAATTGACCTACGATCACACGCGGCCCGACATCATCCGGCGTGCGCGCGCGTTGCAGGGACGCATGCAGATCTTTCTGCCGCTGATTTCATCGATGGCCGATCCGCTCATCGAACTGATCGGGAAGCACGGCGAGCATCCTGAAGGGCTCGAAGCGCTGTTGAAGGACGTCGCCGCGTGGGTCGGCTCGCCCACGCCGCGCGCCAAAGAGGATGTCGCAAACGACCGTGCGCCCGATGCCTTCCGCGAGCGCATCAATGCGATGCGTCCGCCCGTCGAAGCGCTCGCGAGCGCGGACGGCGCGCTGCTCTCGAATGCGCTGTGGCGTCTCGGTCAGGTCATCGACGTATGGCAGGACATTCGCGCGTTGCGTGCGGCCATTCTCAACGAGACGAGCGAATGGCGTCCGCACTTCCGTCACTGGCGTTTGGGCGGCACCGCGCGCTTTTTCGATCGCGGCATGATGCTCTTTTCGACCGGCGTCGCGGTGAGCGCGATCATCGTTGCATGCGGGTTGTGGATCGAATCGGGATGGAACGACGGCGCGGCCGCCGTGACGCTCGCCGCCGTCGCGTGCTGCTTCTTCGCCGCGCTCGACGAGCCCGCGCCGCAAGTGTTCACGTTCTTTCTCGCGACGTGTCTGAGCGTCGTGCTCGCCGGACTCTACGTGTTCGCCGTCTTGCCGCACGTACACGATTTCCCGATGCTCGTCGTGATTTTCGCGGTGCCGTTCCTTATCATCGGCACGCTGATTCCGCGCCCGCGCTTCACGCTCGTCACGATGCTCACGGCCGTGAACACCGCAACCTTCATCAGCATCCAGAGCGCCTACGAAGCGGACTTCTTCGTGTTCGCCAACAGCAATCTCGCGGGCGTCGGGGGCCTGCTCTTCGCATTCATCTGGACGCGCATGACGCGTCCGTTCGGCGCCGAACTCGCGGCCGCGCGTCTCACGCGCTCGGCGTGGGCCGATATCGTGCTGAGCGCGTCGCCTTCGGTGCTGATCGCGGATCAGCGCAATCTCTACGCACGCATGCTCGACCGTCTGATGCAGCTCTTGCCGCGTCATGCCGCGACGGACTCGCATCGTCATCCGTCGATCGAAAGCTTTCGCGATTTTCGTGTCGCGCTCAATGCACTCGATCTGCGCCGCACGCGCCGCAAGCTGCCGCTGGACATACAGACATCCGTCGACGATACGCTCGACGCACTGCGCCGTTACTTCGAATCCTGCATCGCGCGGCGCGCACGACAGCCGGTGCCGCCCGAGCTGATTCGCAGCATCGATGTGACGAGCGCTCAGGTCACGTCGCGCGCGCTCGAGCAGTCGCAGAATGCGGCCGCGGAAAGATGGCTGCGCGACACGCTGCACGCGCTCGTCGGCATGCGGCTCTCATTGCATCCGCCCGCGACGCAGGAAGAGCCGGCATGATCTTCGTCACTCATTCTTCATCGGAACGCCATACATGATCGGCGAAATCGACATTCTCGGCGTCTTCGTGCCCGCCGTGCTCGTGCTGATGTTCATCGCCTATCTGTTGAATCTGGCGATTCGCAACGTGCTCGCGCGCGTCGGCTTTTATCGTTTCGTGTGGCACCGTTCCATCTTCGATCTCGGCATCTATGTTCTGGTGCTGGGCGTTGTCGTCATCGTTTCGCAGCGGCTCATCTCGTGAAAAAAACCTGGTTCTCTCTCGGACAGATTCTGCTTACGCTCATCGTCGTCGCGATTGCGTGCGTCGTGTTGTGGAAGCTCGTCGATTACTACATGTTCGCGCCGTGGACGCGCGACGGCCACGTGCGCGCCGATGTCATTCAAGTCGCGCCCGACGTGTCCGGCCTTATCACCGACGTGAAGGTCGCCGACAATCAGCAGGTGAAGAAAGGCGACGTGCTCTTCGTGATCGATCAGGCGCGCTACACGCTCGCGCTGCGCAATGCGCAGGCGACCGCGCAGCAACGCCGCGCCACGCTCGATCAGGCGCGTCGCGAAGATGCGCGCAATCGCGCGCTCGGCAATCTCGTCGCGCGCGAAGTCGTCGAGGAAACGCATTCGCGCGTCGAGCAGGCGACAGCCGCCCTCGCCGATGCCGAAGTCGCCATCGATACCGCGCGCCTGAATCTGCAGCGCACGGAGATCGTGAGTCCCGTCGACGGTTATCTCAACGATCGCGCGCCGCGCACCGGCGAATTCGTGTCGGCGGGACGCGCGGTGCTGTCGGTGGTGGACATGCAATCGTTCCGCGTCGAGGGTTACTTCGAGGAAACGAAGCTCGGCGGCATCGATATCGGCCAGCCCGTCGATATCAAGGTCATGGGCGAAGCCAACATTTTGCGCGGTCATGTGCAGAGCATCGTCGCGGCGATCGAAGACCGCGACCGTCAGCAAAGCCCGAGTCTCCTGCCGAACGTGAACCCCGCGTTCAGTTGGGTACGTCTCGCGCAGCGCATTCCGGTACGCGTCACGCTCGATGAGATCCCCGCCGACTTCCGCATGATCGCGGGACGCACGGCGACGGTTTCGGTGCGGGGCATCGGGCCGAAGATCGGCAAGCGCGCGGCGTCGGAGACGTCGCCCGCATCGGCGCCCGCGCCGACTTCGAGCACGTCGGGCACATCGCGATGAACGGCACGCGCATCATGAAAGCGATCGCCATCGCGGCTTCGTCGGCCTTCGCGCTCTTCGGCTGCACGACCCTCGGACCGAACTACACGCTGCCCGATAACGCCGCGATCAAGGCGCCCTACGCGAACGCGGCCATCGACGGCGCGGATCGCGCGCCCGTCACGCAAGGCGAAGTGCCCGCGAAATGGTGGCGTCTCTATGACGATCCCGTCGTCGATCAGCTCGTCACGCAGGCGCTCGCATCGAATACGGATTTGCGCGTCGCCGCCGCGAATCTCGCGCGTTCGCGCGCCGAAGTCGAGTTCGCGAACAAGCAAGGCGGATTCTCCGGCAAGACCTCGGCCGCGTTTCAGCGCGCGCAGGAATCGGCCGAGCAATATCTGTTGTCGGAGAAGCTTCCGGTCGTCAACGAAGGCGCGCTCGATCTGTCCATTTCCTACGAGATCGATCTCTTCGGCAAGCTGAAGCGCGGTGTCGAAGCAGCGAACGCGGACGATGAAGCCGTCGAGGCCGCGCAGCATCTCGCGCGCATCACGGTGGTCGCGGATGTCGTGCGCGCGTATGTCGAATCGTGCTCCGCGGGCGAAGAGCTGGAGATCGCGCAGAAGTCGTTCAACCTGCAGAAAGAGCGCGTGAAGCTCACGCAGCGTTTGCGCGACGCGGGCCGCGGCAATCAGTCGGAAGTCACGCGCGGACAGACTCAGGCCGATACGCTCGCCGCCGACATTCCGCGCTTCGTCGCGCGCCGCCGCGTCGCGCAGTATCGGCTCGCGATGCTGCTCGCGCGCGCGCCGTCCGACTTGCCCAAAGCCGCGCTCGCCTGCAAGAAGCTGCCGAAGCTGCGCGCGCCGATTCCGGTCGGCGATGGCGCTGCGCTGCTGAAGCGCCGTCCCGATGTGCGTCAGGCCGAACGGCAGCTCGCGTCGTCGACGGCGCGCATCGGCGTCGCGACGGCGGCGCTGTATCCGTCGGTGAGTCTCGGCGCATCGGTGGGTTCCGTCGGCATCGCGGAAGACTTGTTCGGCGCGAACACGAACCGCTGGGCGTTCGGGCCGCTCATCAGCTGGAGCTTTCCGATCAACGGTCAGCGCGCGCGCGTGACGCAGGCGGAAGCATCGGCGAGCGGCGCGCTCGCGCATTTCGACGGCGTCGTGCTGAAGGCGCTGCAGGAAACGCAAAGCAGCCTCGCGACCTACGCATCCGACACCACGCGCGCCGATGCATTGCGCACCGCGTATAAATCGGCGATCGAATCCGCCGATGAGACGAATCGCCTGTATCGCGCGGGACGCGAGTCCTTCCTCAACGATCTCGATGCGACGCGCACGCTCACCGGCGTCGCGGCGCAGGTCGCGGCCGCCGAAGGTCAGGTCGCGATCGATCAGGTCAACCTCTTTCGCGCGCTCGGCGGCGGCTGGGAAACCGACGAAGCCATCGCGCAGAATTCAAAGGGCAAATAGCGCGCGCGAGCCACGGCTAAGGGTCGCATAAGTTTCGCCGGATACGATCGGCCGGATCATCGTAACCAGCGAAACTGCCGCATGAATGCACTCGAAGCGCTCAACCGCGCGTGGTTCCTTGCGATCAACGCGCGAGCCGCCACGCCGCTATGGCAAATCGACGTTGCCATCGCCATCGCCGAAGATCTCGTTTATCTCATTCCCGCGCTGCTCGCGTTCATGTGGCTCTTCGGCGGCCGCCTTCAACGCGGCGCGGCCGTGCGCGCGTGCTGCGTCACGTTCCTCGCGCTCGGGCTCAATCAGCTGATCGGCATGCTGTGGATGCATCCGCGGCCGTTCATGATCGGCCTCGGCCATACGTTCATCGAGCATGTGCCCGATTCGTCGTTTCCGAGCGATCACGGGACGCTCTTCGCCAGCGTCGCGCTGACATTGCTGCTTGCGCGTCTCTGGCATGACGGCCTGCTTGCCGCGCTCGCGGGCGTCGCGGTCGCGTGGGCGCGGGTCCGCATCGGCGTGCATTTTCCGCTCGATATGGCGGGCGCAATCGGTGTCGCGTGCATCGCGTATGCGCTCGTCGCGCCGCTCTGGGCGCGTGCCGGAGAAGCGCTGATGCGCTTGCTGATTGCGCTCTATCGCAAGGCCGCGTCGTGGCCGATTCGCCGTGGCTGGCTCGCGCCTTGAGTTTCAAAAGCGCGGACGCGCGTTCGTCTTGATCGCGTAGCCCGCGCGGAAGGCCCGCGCATCGCTCATCGACGTTCGCCAACCATGACAAGCCTTCAAGGTAGCCCCATGCGATTCGATCTCGCCAGCTTCACCGATCCGGGCGGTCGCAACAGCAACGAAGACCGGCTCGTGCTGGTCGCGCATCGCCGGCTGATCGCGGGCATCGTCGCCGATGGCGCGGGCGGTCTCGGCGGCGGCGACGTCGCGGCGCAACTCGTCGTCGACACCATGCGCGACGTGCTGCGCGATTGCGCGACGCGCGGCGAGAGCGTCGAAACGGGACAACTCGCCGATGCGATGCTCGCCGCGAACCGCGCGATCGTCGATGCGCAATCGGCCGGCGGCACGCGCGAACGCATGCGCTCGACCGCCGCGATCCTCACGATCGACCCGCAAGGCGCACACGCGAACTGGGCGCATTGCGGCGACACGCACATCTACTGTTTCAGGAACGGACGCATCGTCCTGCAGACGCTCGATCAGGGCAGCGCGCAGCCATACCGGCTGCGCAGCGTGATGCACACGGCGCTCGGCACCGACGACGAACTGAAGATCGAAGCCGCGCGCGTGCCCTTTCCGATCGAGGATGGCGACGCGTTTCTCGTCTGCAGCGACGGCTTCTGGGAACATCTCGACGAAGCGTCGATGATCGATTCGATCGACGATGCCGGCGACGCCGCAAGCTGGCTCGCCGCGCTCGCGGCTCGTGCGCGCCGCAACGCGCCCGCCGGCGCGGACAATCTGAGCGCGATCGCGTTGTGGGCGGGCGCGCCGCGCGTCAGCCGATAGGCGCGGCGCAGGCGCGGCCGGACGCGACGATCCGTCCCGCCATGCTGCTCAAGAAGCCCGGAAGTTCCGCCGCGGGCATCGGCCGGCTCAGCAGAAAACCCTGCATCTGATCGCATTCGAGTTCGCCGAGCGTGCGGAATTGCGACTGCGTTTCGACGCCTTCCGCGACGACCTCGATCTGCAACGCGCGCGCGAGCGTCACGACCGCCGACAGCAACGCGCTGCCGCGCTGCCCGGACGAATCGAGATCGCGCACGAAGGAGCCGTCGATCTTGATCTGATCGAAACGAAAGCGCTGCAGATAACAGAGGCTTGAATACCCGGTGCCGAAATCGTCGATGGCCACGGCGTAGCCGCGCGCTTGCAGCGCCTCGATCGTGCGGCTCGTCCGTTCGATGTTCTGCATCGCCGTCGATTCGGTGATCTCGAACATGAGGCGCGACGGATCGACGCCGGACGCGGCGATCAGCGCATCGACGCGCGCGACGAGATCGGGCACGTTGAACTGGATCGGCGACAGATTCACCGAGACCGAGATCGCCGGCAGGCCGTCCGCGTCCCATCGCGCGATGTTGCGGCACACTTCGCGCAACACCCAGTCGCCGATTTCGACGATGAGGCCGGAGCGCTCGGCGATCGGAATGAATTCGAGCGGCGCGATTTCGCCGAGCTCCGGATGACGCCAGCGAATCAGCGCCTCGACGCCCGTCACCGATTGCGACGCGACGCTGAACTTCGGCTGAAACGACAGGCTCAACTGGTCGTCGCTCAACGCGCGATGCAGGTCACGTTGAAGGATCAGCGACCTGAGCGCCGTGTGATTCATCTGCGGCTCGAACACGCGGACCGTATTGCGCCCGCTCTGCTTCGCGGCGTACATGGCGGCGTCGGCGCTGTGGAGCAGTTCGTCGGCGTTCGCGCCGTCGCGCGGATGAAACGCAATGCCGATGCTCGCGCTCACGCGCAGCGGCAAGCCGTTGACGACGATCTCCTGCGAGAGACGCCCCAGCACGCCATTGGCGACCGTCATTGCCGCCGAGGTGTCCGCCGCGTTCCCGACCACGATCACGAATTCGTCGCCGCCGAGCCGCGCGACCATGTCGGTATGGCGCAAATCCTCGCGCAGACGCTCGGCGCATACCTGCAGCAGATCGTCGCCGACGCCATGACCGAGCGAATCGTTGATCGACTTGAAGCCGTCGAGATCGATGAAGAGCACCGCGAACGGCGACGCGCGGCGCGCGCCGTCTTCGATCGCCTGCGCGATGCGCAGCGTGAGTTGCTGGCGGTTCGGCAACCTCGTGAGCGCGTCGTGCGTGCCGAGATAGCGCAGTTGCCGGTTCGCGCGCTTCAGCGAGATCGACAGGCTGCTCGTGTGGAGCGCGAACAGCGCGAGCGTGCCGACGAGCACGGTGAACGACATCGCCGTGACGACGAGCGCGAGCCAGTTCGCGTCGAGTTTGGCATCGGCGAGGCAGAGGCTGCCCGGCGCGAAATTGGCCGCGTCCATGCCCAGATAGTGCATGCCGGTGATGGCGACCGCCATGATGATCGCCGCGCCGAGCCGCTTGACGACGCGGTTCTCCACGTTCGACGCGCGCAGCGTGAACGCGAGCCAGAGCGCGGCCATCGACGCGAAGATCGCGACCGCGACCGACAGCGCCACTTTCCAGACCGTGTAGTCGATTCCCGGCGACATCTCCATCGCGCGCATGCCGGTGAAGTGCATCGCCGCGACGCCGACGCCCATGATCGTGCCGCCGACGACGAGGCGCGGCCACGATAGCGCGCCCCGGCTCGCGGTGGCGAGCGCGATGAACGACACGCCGATCGCGAGCACGAGCGACGCCGCCGTGATGGACACGTCGTAGCCGACGGAAATCGGCAGCGAGAACGCGAGCATGCCGATGAAGTGCATCGACCAGATGCCGACGCCCATCGACACCGCGCCGCCGGCAAGCCAGGCGGGGCGGCGTTTCGCGCTCGCAAGCGCATTCAGGCCGCCGGACAGCTCCATCGCCGTGTAGGACGCGAGGAACGCGACCACCAGCGACAGGCAGACCAGCAGCGGATTGTAGACACCAGTCATCGGCCCTCTCTCGTTTCTTGTCAGTCTTTTGCGACTGCTTTTTCTTGCGGTTCGACCGCCTCAGGCCCACGCCGAGATGACGCCCGGCGCTCGATTCCTCATGCGCTATCGGCCGGTCAGCCGAAAACTTTATGGCCATCCCCTTTCTACGACTTTCGATGTAGGCCATCCAGCCGATTTTGCGCGCGCCCCGCCGTGACTAATTTGAAAGCGCCGGCTCGCAGGAACGGCTGAAAAGCCGACACGCCTCGGGCCACGCGCCGGGCGGCGCAGCAAACGCAGGAGGGGCCATGTTCACGCACAGAGGATTCAGGGGAACGGGAGCGTCATCATGGACGCGCTGACTCATCGCGACGCAAGCGCCTTCGCGCTCGAAACGTCGACGCTCGCCGAACTGTGGCATCGCCGGACGAGTCTCTCCGACAGCGAAATCGGCCAGATCTACAAGCTGGTGTTGGCGGCGCTGCGCGGCTATTACCCGTCGGAGTTGCGCGGACTGCCCGAGGACAAGGAGGAGCTGATCTCGCAATTCTTCTTCTCGCGCGTGTTGCGGCTCGACTTCGAGCAGCGCCCGTCGCACGCGTCGCCGGAGAGCGCGCCGTCCACGGCGCATGCGCTGTGCGCGTACTTTCGCCGCTTCCTGATCGACTGTCTGCGCAGCGCGAGCCTGCAGCGCAATCTGTCGATCGAGATCGACGGCGTGCAGGCCGAAGTCGATTCGCGCGCGCACGCTCCCGACGATCCGGTGGCAGCCGCGCTCGCCGAATTCGGTCTGAGCGAGGCGGACGTGCGCGGTCTCGCGCGCGCGTTCGTCGCGGCGCTCGATGCGCCGGACCGGATCGTCCTCGCGGGGAGTCTCGGCGCGTGCGGCGAACGCAAGGGCGGGCTCAAGGCCGTCGCGGACCGGTACGAGGTGCCGTCGTATCACTATCGCGCGCGCAAGCTCGGCGTGACGATGAAGAAGAGAGCGACGCCGAAATCCTTCGCCGCGACGAAAATCGGCCGCTGGATGGAGGACACGCTCGGCATCGCGATCGCGCCGGAGAACCGCGACGCGATCCTGATCGTGCTGAATCTGCTCGCGCTAGAAGCGCACGAATGAGCGGGCGTCAGCGGTCTTCGATGTCCGTCGGCGGCGTTTTCACGATGCCCGCGCCGACGTTGCCCTGCGACACGCGCCGGCCCCGCTCGTCCGCGTCGAGCTTGCGGCCTTGCTCGGTGACGCCGGCGGACGTGATCGTCTGCAACGTCGCCTTGTTGCGCGTGTCTTGACGGGGCGTCGTCGAAAAGGTGGCGCCCTGGGGCGGCGACACCGCGATCTTGCGCAGGATTTGCGGCGCGGCGGCGCTCGTGCCCTCGAACGCAAGCGCCGAGCCGCTGCGCGTGCCCGCCGCCATCACGCCTTTGCGGATGATCGAGCGATCCGATACGGCGGCCACGTCGGGCCCGGCGCGATCGGGCGGCTTGCCCGCGCGGTCGAAGCCCGACGAGGAGTACGGCGCGGTGGCCAGGTCCTGCTTGCGATAGCCGCCGACGACGCACGTCTGAAAGCCCGTCGCGATCGAACTGAGCGTGCCCTCGCGACGGATCCAGCTCGGCGGATTGGGGCCGTCGTAGTCCTGTGGCGCGGTGTATTTGTCGAAGCGCACGTAAGCATCGTCGTCGAAGCGGGACTGGCGTCCGCGTACGGGGAAGCCGAAGGGCGTCTCGTTGCGCTGCACCCAGGCTTGGACTTCGATGTCACTGTTCTGGTTGGCATTCTTCAGCTCGATCATCCAGTCGCCGCTCGGCGCGGGACGCCGGTTCGGGTCGCGCGTCATCGTCGGCGCGAGCGCGACGAGAATCATCGGCGGTTTGCCGCGCGCGCCGCGGCCGAGATGCACGACCGTGCACAGGCGCTCGCTGCCGAGCGTCCAGGCGGCGACGCTGCCGGGCTGGATTCCCGCGCTCGCGCCGCCGCCGGGCGGCCGCACCGCGACTTCGATGTTCGAATCTCCGATATCGGGCAGCCAGATTTCGACGAAACTCGGCGTCAGACACTCGGGCAACACGCGCCAGCGCAGTTCTTTTGTCGCGTCCTTTGCGATGGACAGCGTGCCGTGACAGCGGTCGAGATTGCTGTTGCCCGCCGGGAGCGTGATCGAGCAGGCTTGCGTTTGCGAGAGCTCGTCCATCGCGCATTCGAGCATCGACGTGCCGTCGTGCGGACCGGCGAAATAGCCATAGCTCATATTGATGAACGCGCGGCTCACATCGCCGGCGATGTCCCGCGTGCGCGCGATGATGTAGCGCAACGCATCGAGCGCCTGCGCGTCGAGCCAGAGGCCGGACGTGTCGCGCACGGTCCGGCCCGGCTGACGGAATTGCACGGCGACCAGTTCGGGCGGCGGATCCGGCGCTCGATTCGGATTCGGCGCCGAAAGATCGGGCCGCCGCAAATCGACGCCCGCGGCGAGGTCCAGCGTCGCGGTGCCGTGCGTCCATCCGCGGGCGAGCGCCGTCGCGCCCGCATCGCGATAGAGCGCCTCTTCGTCGATGACGCCGTCGCGCCGCGCGTCGTTCATCCGCTTGTGAATGTCCGCCGAGAGGAACTCGCGCCCGTATCCGAGCCCTTGCGCGTCGTTGGCCGGATCGTCCTGATTCCAGAAACAGCGCACGCGCGAGTCCGTGCCGGCCGCATCGGCGTAAAAATGCGCGTGCGCGAACGCGATGGCGTCGTCGCATGCGCCGACCACGACGACCTTGGGCGCGCCATGGCGACGCGGCGCGTGAGCGAGCTTGTCCTGATTCGTGACCGGCACGGGATCGCTGCGCGGCGGCTCGCCGGCCAGCACCGGCATCGCGAGCGTGAAGCGCTCGATCATGCCGGCGAGATCGGTCTTCAGATGATCGAGAAACGCCGCCGTCACGAATGCGGTGCAAAAGCGCGTGTTTTCGAGACCCGCGGCCGGATGACGATAGAGCGCCGACATCCATATCCCGCTCTTGCCCTGCACCGTCTCGGCGAGCTTGCGCGCCGTCGTGCCCTGCGCCGTCTCGATGGCGATCGGCACGAAGCCCGGCGGCGGGCCGCCCAGGTCTGCGAATCGCGTGAGAACGGCCCACACGAGGTATGGATCGGCGCGCGTTACGCCCAGCACGCCGGCTTCGGTTTCGTCCAGCAGCGGCGTGGCATCCGAATGGACCTGCCAGATCGCGTTCATGTCGGCACGCGATTTCCGCTCAAGCCCTTGCCGTTCCACTCGTTCTTCGCCTCGTTCCATAGCCAGGCGAGAATCGGCGAGCCTGCGCCCGTCGGCTTCGGCTTGCCGAGCCAGATATGCGGGTAATCGGGCGACACCATCGTCGGCGGATCGGACTGCTGCGCGGCGGTGGCGTTGGCGGGCCAGAGGAGCGGCTCCTGATCGTTGAAGTCCTCTTCGCCGTCGAACTGGTCGCCCCGGAACGTGCGCGGCGTGAAGGTGCCCCGATCGCCGTCAATCTTGCAGCGATGCACGAAATACTCCGCGAGCGTCGTCCCGAGCAGATGCCCCGCCGCCGTGTCCACCGGGAAGTGCACGCCCGCGATCGTGCGGTTGAGCGCGACGCGCCGCGCCTGCGCGTAAAGCTGCGTGTGCAGCGCCGTCGACGGCTGCGCGCCGGTCGCCATCGGCGCGTTGCGTAAATCTCGGAAGAAATCGTTCATCACGCCCGCGACGATGTACGCCTGCGTCGAATGTCCGCTCGGCAGCGAGCCGTGGCCGGGCGTCGGGATCATCGGCTGAACTTGCGGCGAATAGTCGATCGCGCGGCTGCACGCGAGCGCGTGCTTGAAACGCATTTCCACGGCGATCGCGAAACGCACCGCCGTCGCGAGCAGTTCGAGCGTCTTCGGCGTGCGCTGCGGACTCAGGAAAAGAATCGAGCTCCAGAAGGCTGCTTGCGGTCCCATCTGCAGCAGCGTTTCGTTGGCCCGTTCGGCGCGCAGGTCGGAGTAGCGATCCATGAACGTGAGCTGCTTGACGAACACGTCCTTGCCCGGCCGATGCATCTGAACGATCAGCTTGGGCGGATCGAACTTGGGCGCGGTGTCGTTCGGGTCGATCCTGAAACCGCGATCCCACAGCGTCACGCCGGTCCCGCCAGCCTCCTCTTCCGCATCCTTTGGCGAGAGCGTGAAGGCGAGATTCGACACCAGTTCGAAGTCGAACACGCTCGCCCGCACCCAGTCGTCCCAGCGCCAGAGCTGGCCGTTGTCGTCGAGATTGCGAACGGGATTGCCGTTCGCGTCCGTCCGGAATTCGTCCTCTTCGGGATTGATCCCAAACGGCTGACCCGGCTGCCACGGCCCGCAGATGCCGTCGCGATGGCCGATGAGACCCATCGTCTGCGATTCGGCGCCGCCGAGCATGTCGGCGCTGCCGACTCCGCCGACGCCTCCCACTCCCCCGACGCCGCCCACGCCACCGACGCCGCCCACGCCACCGACACCACCTACGCCGCCCACTCCGCCGAGAGTCGCCATTTGTTCACCTCTTTGCTTCGTCAGGAATGCCTGCGGGCTACTGCAACGGCAAACCCGCGCGCCGCAGCGCGTCCGACCAGATGCGGCCCGTCTCGAACGCCGCGCTCGGCGAACGCTCCAGAAAGCCGCGCACGGTGAGATGCGGCTCGATCGCGAGCACCTTGCGGATCGTGAGCCGCGCATCGTCGACGAGACCGAGTTCCGCCTGCGCGATCGCGAGCGCGCGCAAGGTCGACGTGTTATTCGGCCCGTTGCGCAGCGAATGCTCCGCGAGTTCGATCACGCGCTCGTACTGGCGCGCGGAAAGCGCCGCCGTCGCGCAGAGCGACTCGTAGAAACTCTTCAGCGGGTCGAGCGGCGAGAGCGCGAGCGCATGTCCCGTCGCCGCGACGGCTTCGTCGCCCTCGCCCTTGAATGCATGAAGCGTTCCCTTGAGCAGCCACGCGAGCGAATCGTTGGGATTCGCCTCCAGCGCGCGCTCGTAGCAATCCTCGCCGGCATCGAGCTGCTTGAGCAGATTCGTGCGGACGAAACCTTCGACCGCGAGCGCCATCGACGAGCGCGAATCGGCGTCGAGCGCGCGCCGCGAGCAGGCGAGCGCGGAATGCGCCTCGCCGACGCGGTCCGTCGTCCAGCCGCGATTGAAGCGCAGCACATGCCATTTCGCGAGCCATGCGTAAGGCGTCGCCTGGCCGCGCGCGCGTTCCGCGAGCACGTCGAGCATCTGGCCGGCGCGCTCGAATTCGTCGCGCACGCCGCGATGCATCAGCGCAATCGAGCCGAGCAGCAAGGTCGAGCTTTCGAGCGTCGGCAGCGACTGGCTGCGCGTGCGTTCGAGCTCGTGCGACACGATCCGCGTGCTAACCGACGTATGAATGTGCGCGACGAGCGTGCTTTCGCCCGCGATGACGGCGTCGATGCTGTCGGTGAGCGTTTCGCCCCAGACGACGCAAGCGAGTTTGGTATCGGCGAGTTCGACGGCGAGCACGATCTTGCCGCCATGCGTGCGATACGCGCCCGACAGCACGTAGCGCGCATCGAGCAGCGCGCCCGCCTGCGACGCGTTCGCGCTCCGGTCACGCAACGCGCTCGTGGATAGCCGAGAGATCACGCGCAGTTCGTCGCTGCCCGAGAGACCGATGATGATGTCGTCGGCGAGAATCTCCCCGAGCACGTCATGGCTCGCGTCGAGGCAGCGCGACGCGAACGGAATCACCGCGATCGAAGGCCGCAGCACCGCCGCGCCGATGGCGTTAGGCGCGATCACCGGACGCGGCCCCGGTCCGCCGAGACGGAACGCGTGCACCGGATGCGCCAGATGCCGCAGATGACACTCGCCGAGATCCTCGATGCACGCGTCGAAAACGCCCGCGAGCCGCGCCTGCACGCAATCCGACATCACGATTTCGCCGGGTCCGGCGAGGTTGTAGAGACGCGCGGCCAGATTCACGCCGCGTCCGTAGACGTCGCGCTCGTCCGCGAAAAGCTCGGTCTCGTGCAGACTCTCGCGCAACATGAGCGGCTCGGCCGCGGCGTTGCCGTCGCCGCGATCGGCCGCGCTCGCCCTGCACGCCGCCTGAATGTCGAGCGCGCAACGCGCCGCCGGCAACGCGTGCTCGAACAGCATCATGAGGCCGTCGCCTTCGGTGCGGATCAGCCGCCCCTGATGCTCCGGCACGATGCGGTTTTCAATGACCGCGCGCAGATTGCGCCAGCGCGCGGCCGTTCCCGCTTCGTCCGCTTCGGCGAGCCGGCACGACTCGACGAGATCGGCGAACAGGATCGTACGCACGACGCGTTGCAACACATTGGCCGTACCGGCAAGTTCCGCGTTCATACTTTCAAGACCGATCGACGGCGCGTCCGTTCGATAACGGATGGCCCATGCTCTCACCGAGGGATCGCATCAAGCGCAGCAGGACGGCAGACGCGGGTCTCGCGCGGTGTTTGATGATGATTTGAATGGCCGCGACGCCCGGCATCTTTTACTCGCGTCCGATGTTTCGGGTCACGAAATGTCTGCCGCACACCATAACGTAGTCATTGCATCGGTGAATAGCAAGGCGCCTTTTCCGCACTATGTACGGAAGCGTTCCTAAGCGCCTCGATCCTTGTCGGCCTGCAGCCGGCTCGCGATGAGCTGGACCAGATAAAGCGCGAATTCGGGCTCCTGATAGTAGAGCCGAATGGCATCGGCGGCGGAAACGGTTCGCATCTCGCAGTCCGTCTTGCAGATCACCGTCGACGTGCGCCGATGCTCCGGCGAAAAGAGCCCGATTTCGCCGAGCACCGTGCCCGCGCCCAGTTCGATGCCGAGCTCCGAAAGCCGCACCGTGCCCTTCTCGACGTAGAACATCTGGCCGCTCGGATCGCCTTTGCGAAACAGCACTTCGCCGGGCCGGAAACGCTGGCTTTCCATTCTGGCGAGCAGGCGCGCGACCGGAAGCTGACCGCTGATGGCGTGATCGACCTGCGTCTCGCGGATCTTCGCCATGCGCGCCGCAACCGCGCTCGCTTCGCCACGGCTCGATACGTTCAGCGCCTTGAATATCGTCGTGAGATGCGTCTTGACCGTGGCCTCGGCGACATCGAGTTCGCGCGCGATCGTCTTGTTGGAGCGTCCGCGAGCGAGCAGCGCGAGCACTTCGAGCTGACGCGGCGTCAGATGCAGGTTCGGGTCCGGCGCGACGTTTCCGGACGGCATGCGCAATTCGCTTCTCTCCGACGAAAGCAGCGAGCGCGGCAGCGAAACGCCGCCTGCCAGCACGAGGCCGATCGCACCAAAAAGAAGCTCTGCCGAAGCGGATTTCTCGACACATCCCGCGACGCCCGTCGCGATCAGTTCATCGACTTGCTCGCGCGTGGCCATGCTCAACAGCACGATCACGGGCGTCGTTCCGACACGTTCGCGCGCGGCGTCGAGTTGCGCGCGGACATCGTTCAGACGATCGCCGTCCATGACGATGCAATCGGGCTTGCGTTCGTCCGGCCATCGATCGGGAAGACGGTCGGCCGCGTGCACTTCGGCATCCTGCGCGAATCCCCGCAGGAGCGCCGCGACGCCCTCGCGAAACAGCCCCGCCGGTCCGGTCAACAGTATCTTCATGCGATGCATGCTATACCGACTCGCGCGCTCATGCGCGATGGTCGAACGTTCGTCATGCGAAGCGCGCATGCCGTGCGCAAATTGTAAGAGCGTGCTGCGCTGCCTATACTGCATTCGCCATCGGCACACTGCGAGGCCACGCATATGACAGGCAAAAGCAAGCACGCATGGCGGGCGATTCATGCGCTGCTGGTCGCGCAAGCCTGCATCGCCGATTTCGCCGCCGCGCAGCAGCGCGTGCCCGACAAAAGCCTCGTGTACTGCTCCGAAGCCAGCCCCGCCGGATTCGACGATGCGCAATTCACGTCGTCGATCGAAGCGAGCGCGGCGGGCTATACCGTCTACAACCGGCTCGTGGAGTTCGATCGGGAAAACGGCGATATCGAGCCGGGGCTCGCGCAGTCGTGGGAACGCTCGCCGGATGGCCTTCAATACACGTTTTATCTGCGCCACGGCGTCAAGTTTCATACGACTGGCTACTTCACGCCGACGCGCGAATTCAACGCCGACGACGTCGTGTTCACGTTCGAGCGCATGCGCGATGCACAGCATCCGTTTCGCCGCGCTTATCCCGTGTCGTTTCCGTATTTCCGCGACCTCGGTCTCGCGACGAACATCGAGCGCATCGACGCGCCCGATCCCTATACGGTGCGCTTCACGCTCGCACGAATCGATGCGCCTTTCCTGCAGAAAATGGCGATGCCCTTCGCGTCGATACTCTCGCGCGAATACGCCGACAAGCTGCTCGCCGCGGGCCGCGCGAGCGACATCAACTGGCATCCGGTCGGCACCGGTCCTTTCGTGTTTATCGACTACGCGAAAGACGCGACGATCCGCTTCGCGGGCAACACGCAATACTGGAAGGCGAACATCGTCCGGCTGAAATCGCTGACGTTCGCGATCACCACCGATCCGATGGTGCGCCTGCAAAAGCTCAGGCAGGGCGAATGTCAGGTGATGAGCTATCCGCGTCCCGCCGACATCGCGTCGATCAGGAAAGACGCGCGCCTGCAAGACGTGAATCAGCCGGGCTTCAATCTGGGCTATCTCGCCTACAACACGTCCAGAGCGCCGCTCGACGACGTGACCGTGCGCCGCGCGCTCGACATGTCGATCGACAAGCACGCGATACTCGACGCCGTCTATCAAGGCACCGCGCGCGCCGCAACCAATCCGATGCCGCCGATGCAATGGGGCTACGACTTCGGCATTCGCGACGCGCCGTACGATCCGGCACGCGCGAAAGCGTTGCTCGCGCAAGCGGGTCACGCGAACGGACTCAAACTCAGGCTATGGGCGATGCCGGTGCAACGCGCGTACAACCCGAACGCGCGGCTCATGGCGGAGATGATTCAGGCGGACTGGGCGAAGATCGGCGTGCAGGCGGAGATCGTCACGTACGAAATGGGCGAGTACGTACGCCGTGCGCGCGCCGGCGAGCATGACGCGCTACTCATCGGATGGAGCGGCAATTATGGCGATCCGGACGACTGGCTCGGCGTGCTCCTCGGCTGCGACGCCGTGAAGGGCGGCAACTTCGCGAAGTGGTGCTACAAGCCCTACGACGATCTCATCAAGGAAGCGCGGGCCACGCTCGATATCGATGCACGCACCGCGCGCTATCAGCAAGCGCAGAGAATCTTCAAGGAACAGGTTCCGTTCACGCCGATTGCGCACGCGACCGTTTATCAGCCGGTCGCGCGCAATGTGACGGGCTTCAGGATCGATCGATTCGGCATGACGCGTTTCTGGGGCGTCGGCATCGACTGATTTCGTCTGACGAGTTCAGGACGGTGTCAGCTCATCGAGCACCGACGCGAGAATCATCGCGCCCGCATTGCCCGGAACCGGACGCGGATTCGGCGCATAAACACGATCGCCGCGACGAATCTCGACGCCGCTCATCGCGCATACGCCGACGGTGCGCGCGCGCATCGCACGCCACACCTGATCGCCATAACAGCAGCGCGTCGAGTCGCGCCATTCGATCGTCGCCGTCGTGCTCGATGGCCGCTCGATCAGCTTTACCGCGACGCGTTGATCGCCGCCTTGCGCGAAAGGACGCCTCGGCGAAGGCGCTTCGAAGCTCGCGCCATCACTCAACGATGTCAGCAGGAAGATCGTTCGCGCCCACGGATCGAGGGCGAGTGCAGCTTCAGCCATGTTCGGCTCCTTGTCGAAGAAATGCGTGGAATCGGCATCGCCACTCCAAGGTAATGAAACCGAAATCGCGCGCCAACTGCCCGATGGTTGCGCCGGCCTATATCAAGGTTTAATGCGCGCGGCGGCTGCGCCCGCGAAAACTAACACCTTCGTATGAGCGCATCAGACAGACGGCTGGATTCACGGCGCGCACGCCACGCGAACGTTTAATCGATGCATAGAAGGTTGGTGCACGCACGCTCCTTCGTAGGTGTAGTCGAGCCGTTCCGTGGCCGATACAGTGTCGTCAAGGTCGAAACGCGAACGCAGACCAACGGCCTTATCGAGGGAAACCGAAGAACATCCATTATTTCGGATACCCGATCAATCGCATCACTCAATCCACCTTGGAGTCGATCATGAACAAGTACCTCGTCAGCCTCTCTCTCGTTGTCGCCACGCTCGCCGCGCCCGCGATCGCATTCGCGCAATCGAACAGCCCCGTTACGCGCGCTCAAGTCCGCGCCGATCTCGTCGCCGTCGAGCAAGCCGGCTATAACCCCGCGATTGCGAGCGATCCGTATTACCCCGCGGACATTCAGGCAGCGGAAGGCAAAATCGCCGCGCAACACACCGACGCATCGCAAGCGTATGGCGGCGTACGGACCGGCACGAGCGCATCGGCAGCGAGCGCGTCGAAGCATGCCGCGATGAACAACGCGTGCGTCGGTCCGGCCGACTTCTGCCAGCCGTTCTTCGGCAGCTGATCCATCGTTCGCACTAGCGGAGTCTTTCATGAAGCGAATTTTGCAAGTCGCGTCGGCACTGGCGTTATCGGCTGGCGTGTTGGCATCGGCGAATGTATCCGCGCAAACGCATGCGCCGATCAAGAACATCGTCCTCGTGCATGGCGCATGGGTCGACGGCTCGGGATGGAAGCCGGTCTACGACATCCTGACGCGCGACGGCTATCACGTCACGATGGTGCAGGAGCCACTCACCTCGCTCGACGCGGACGTCGCCGCGACCAAGCGCGTGCTCGACCTGCAGAACGGTCCGACGATTCTCGTCGGTCATAGTTACGGCGGGTCGGTCATCACGGAAGCGGGCGTGCATCCGAACGTCGCCGGGCTCGTCTATGTCGCGGCGCATGCGCCGAACGTCGGCGAGGACGAAGGCGCGCTCGGCAAGAAGACGCCGAGCTTCCTCGCGAAGCAGACGAACGCCGTCGAAAAGACCGCGGACGGCTACACGTATCTGAATCCCGCCGTCTTCCCGAAAGACTTCGCCGCCGATCTTCCGCTCAGGCAAGCGACGTTCGAATCGCGCTCGCAGATCCTGACTGCGGCGCAAGTCTTCACGACGCCGCTCTCCGCCGCGGCGTGGACGACGAAACCGAGTTGGGGCATCGTGGCGGGCGGCGACAAGATCATCAATCCGGATCTCGAACGCTGGTACTACGAACGCGCGCACAGTCACATCACGGTCATTCCGGGCGCGAGCCATTCCGTGTACGAATCGAAGCCGCAGCAGGTCGCGGCCGTGATCGAAGATGCCGCGAAGCATGCGGTGCAGTAGGTGAAAATCGCGCGGCGTCGTGCAGCACGCATGACGCCGCGCGCATTCGTCTGGGGTTTGCGCTTCTTGCCGTATCCGCCGTCCATGGCTTATATAGTGTGTGGCCGCGCGTGTCGCGCACGAGGCGTCGAATGACCAGACGGAGGAAGCGATGGTTCGGCTCGTGATGATTCTTCTCGGCGTCGACTATCTGCGCACGCGCTGGCGCTCGGTGATGACGCTCGGCCTGCTCAGCATCGCGCTCGGCGGCGTCATCTTCATCGACGCGCTCGACGGTTCCCTGTACTTTCCCATCGTCCCCTTCGTGCTGCTGATGCTGCTCGAAGGCCTCGCCACGCTGGCCGTCGCGTGGACCGGCATGGGCGGCCAGCGCAAGCTGCGCTACGTGAAGGGCGCGACTTTCTGCCTCTCGGCGCTGCTCGTGCTGTTCGGCGGCGAGCACGGCAATTTCGTGCTGTCGCTCATCTTCGGCACGCTTTTTCTCGTCGATGGCGCGCTCCAGATCATTTCCGCGCGCGTGGTCCGCTTTCGCAAATGGCGTATCGCGATGGCGGGCGGCGTGCTCGAGATCGCCATCGCGATCTTCTTCTATCAGCCGTATCCGGATCACTATGCGGGCACGGTCGCGTATTGCGTCGCGTTCGGGCTTTTCTTCGGCGGCTGGAACATGATCCTGCTCGCAGCGCGCGTGCGGCGCATGGCGGCGAATCCCGCCGTCGATGACGGTGCAACCCACTCCGCTCACGACGACGCGAAGCCCGCCGCGCCATCGTTCGCAGGCGCGGTCTGGGACGGCCCGCCCGCGCCCGGCGAAGCCGCGCTGACGGTGCATGTGTGGACGCCCGTCGGCACGGCGAAGTCGCAACCGCGCAGGCAATTGATCATCGATCGCTATATCGCCGCCGTCGACAGGAACGGCACGATCTCGACCGGCCATGCGGCGCTGGAGACGCCCGAGGGCGTGTACATCAGCCTCTATCCGGCGGTCGAAATCGACCGGTCGCCGGACGAATTCTCACGCACCTTGCGCGCGACGCGCGAGAACGACGTGCCCGGCCTCTTTCAGCCGGACTACGAAACGGAATCGAAGGCGTGGTGTCCGTCGACGCAGCAGGTGCGTATCCGCAATTACGATCCGGCGCGGCTCGCGCGCTTCTGGCAGGAGTATCGGCGCGACACGACGTACAACCTCACGTACCGCAACTGTTCGAGTTCCGTGGCGCGGGCGCTGGAAGCGGCGATCGAAGGCGCGTCGGCGCGCGTGTGGGGCAAAGGCGGCGGATGGAAGCCGCTCGTGCGTATCATGACGACGCCCGAGTTGTGGGTCGCCGCGCAAGTTCGCAAACGCGCTGCGACGATGGCCTGGACGCCCGGCCTCACGCTCGACTATGCGCGCGCGCTCAGCATGCTCGCGGACCCGCGTCACTCGGGCTGGGTGAAGATGGCGCGCATCGCGGTCGCGACGATGTATCGCTCGCGGCAGCGCTGGCGCGCCGAAGAGCACGCCGCCGTGCGCGTTCAAGAGCAAGATGCGTCGGCGACGGCGGAGCAGCGTACCGGCTGACGCGCCGTGGCATCACGATTCGACCGGCTTGTCGGCAGTCTTGCGCGAGCGGTTGCCCCGCGCTGACGGCTTGCGCGATGGCTTCTCCGCCTTCGCTTCGGCATCGGGCTCGGCGACGGGCGCGGCGCTTTCATGCGGCACGTCGGCGGCGGCGCTTCGTTTCGCCGCGGTCTTGCGCGACCGGCGCGGCGCGGCGGGCTTTTTCGGTGCAGGCTCGGGAGTGGGCGCGTGTTCCTGCGACGGCTCGGGCGTTTCGACCTCGACGGGCGCCGGCGCTTCTTCGACGACGAACACAGGTTCGGGCGCCGCCACGCGTGCAGACTTTCTCCCGCCGCGTTTCTCCTTGCGCCGGCCGTTCGCCGCTCCCTCGTGTTCTTTAGCGGGCGCGACCGCTGGCGGCTCGCTCGGTCTCACGTCCATCGGCGCGACCTGAGCCGTGTGAGCAGAACGAAACACGAACGCGCCGGATTTATCGTCGCGGCCGACTTCAAGCAGACCGCGAGATTGCGCTTCGTCGAGCAGATTGCCGAACGCGCGAAAGCCGTATTGCGTCTCGCTGAAACCCGGCTTGCGGCGCTTGATGGCGCTCTTCAGCACCGATGCCCAGATCTTGCCGCTCTCGCCGCGTTCCGATGCGAGCGCCTCGAAGGTCTCGACGGTAATCGCGATCGCGTGCGACTTGCGCGATTCCATCTCCTGCTTCGGTTGCCGCTCTTCGTCGGACGCGCGCTTCGCATCGCGCTGTTCGCGCTTGGCGATGGCGCGTTGCTGCTCGCGCACGAGGTCGTCGTAGAAGATGAACTCGTCGCAGTTCGCGACGAGCAGATCCGACGTCGATTGCTTCACGCCCACGCCGATGACTTTCTTCGCGTTCTCACGCAGTTTCGACACGAGCGGCGAGAAGTCCGAATCGCCGCTGATGATGACGAACGTATCGACGTGCGCTTTCGTGTAGCAGAGATCGAGTGCATCGACGACGAGACGGATATCGGCGGAATTCTTGCCGGACTGACGCACGTGCGGAATCTCGATCATCTCGAAGCTGGCCTCGTGCATCGCCGATTTGAAGCCCTTGTAGCGGTCCCAGTCGCAATAAGCCTTTTTGACGACGATGCTTCCCTTCAGCAGCAGGCGTTCGAGCACGGGTCTGATATCGAATTTTTCGTACTTCGCATCGCGAACGCCGAGCGCGACGTTCTCGAAGTCGCAGAACAACGCCATGCTGACGCTTTCCTGAGGTCCAGCCATATGGTTCTCCAGCCCGTGCGGCATGTTTGGAATGACCACATGATAGCTTGCCGGCGTTGACTGGAAGGGATACGCGAAAATCAGCGCTTGCCGTAACGGGCCGCAAGCGCGGCGAGATCGCGGCGGACCCAGTCGGCGTCGGCGGCGAATGTGTCATCGGACATGCCGGGCTGGCGGAACAGCGTGAGCGCGATATCGGCGCCCGCGCCGTTCTGATACACGCGCAACGGAACGTAGACCTCGCCGCCATCCGGCAGACCGACGCGATGATCCATGATTCCGAACGCGTTGTGCTCGGTGAAGCGGATCGTCACTTCGCCTGCCGGACCGCGTGCGCGCCAGTGATCGCCCATGTCTTCGAGCGTCGACTGCGCCAGTCCGGACGCCCACGTCGGGAAGACTTCCGGACGCCAGATCGCGTCGTAAAGCTCGCGCCAGTCGCGATCGACGGTGACGGTGAGGGTCCGCGTATGCATCGTCACGCCGATGTCACGTTTCGATCTTCGACATCACCGCCGTGGCCGGATCGTAGCGATAGCCCTTCTGCGCGAGCTGTTGCGCCATCTTGTCGCCGATCAGCTTCTGCTGCGCCTCGCGGAACACGAGCTCGTGATCGGGCTTCAGGCGCTCCAGTTCGACCGCGAGCCGCCGCATCAGCGCGACCTCGCCGGTGCTGCGGGCATCGATGAAAAGGATCTTCTCGTTCGCCACGTCGAGGCGCTGGCGCAGGTCCTTCGCGTACGTGACCCACTGCTCGGCATTGGCGCGAAGGTCGTCGTAGGCCTTCGAATGCGCCTTCGCCTGCGCCGCCACCTGACGCTGCAGCGATGCCAGCTCGGACTCGTCGCCCTGCTCCTTTTCGACGAGACGCTTCGCGAGATCGGTCGCGTTTCTCTCGGCGGCTTCGGCGCGTTCGCGCAACGCGTTGACATCGTTCGATACGCGCGCGAGTTCCGCGCCCTGCTCGGCCTTTTCTTCCATCAGCGCGCTGACCTGCTTGCGGGCTTCGTCCAGCTCGGCGCCGATGCGCTCGGCATGTTCCCGCTGCGCAGAAACTTCCGCGCCGCGCGCAGCCGCGCTTTCGCGCTCCGCTGCCAGTGCGCTGCGCGCGTCGTTCAGTTCCGCTTCCAGCGCGGCGATGCGGGCGAGGTTTTCGCTCGCCTGCGCTTCGGCGGCCTGCGCGCGCGTATGCGCCGCGTTGAGGTCCTGCAACAGGCGCTCGGCTTCCGCCGATTTTTCCTGCGATACGAGGCCAAGCGCTTCATGCTGCTGACGCGCCTGATCGCGCTCCTCGGCGATGCGCGCGAGTTCTTCATCCTTGGCCGCAAGCGACGCGCTCAACTGCTCGTGCTGCTGACGCGCCTGATCGCGCTCTTCCGCGATACGCGCGAGTTCTTCATCCTTGCCCGCAAGCGACGCGCTCAATTGCTCGTGCTGCTGCCGTGCCTGATTGCGCTCCTCAACGATGCGCGCAAGCTCCTCGTCCTTGCCCGCAAGCGACGCATGCAGATTCGCCTGCTGCTCGCGTGCCTGATCGCGCTCTTGCGCGATGCGCGCGATGTCCTCGTCCTTGGCCGCCAGCGCCGCGTTCAGCGCTTCTTTCGCCCGCCGCTCTTCTTCGAGCGATGCGTTCACGGTTTCCAATTGGGCCCGCTCCGCCGACGCGCGCTGCGCCGCTTCCTCGATGCGCGTCTCGGCGGTCTGCGCGCGTATCGTGGCTGCATCGGCCTCTTCGCGCAGTCGCACGACCGATTCCTCGGACGCCCGCAATGCGCTCAGCATTTCCATCATTTGCTGGCGGTTCTTCGCGGCCTCGTCGCCGGTCCTCTGGAATTCGGCGAGCGCCTCGTCGCGCTCCGCAAGCGCGGTCGTGAGCCGCTGGCTCACGGCGGACAGCCGCTGTCCGGACATCCGCTCGGTTTCGTCGCGCGAGACGGTCCAAAGCCGCCGCGCGACATTCACGAGCGTCTCGGCAAGGTCGTCGGGCAGTCCGGTCGGCGCCTGCTGCTGCGGCATGTCCGGGGACCGCGCCTCGCGCCAGCGCTGCAGGCCGGCCGCGATGGCGACGACGGAGCCGTTTCCGGCCTCCGCCCAAACCGTCAAGGGAGAAACCTTGCGACCTTCTTCGGTCAGTCGATCGGCGATCGACGCGATTTGCTCGTCGGTGATGTTGTCTACGTCTGTGGGCATAAGCGCCTCGAAAATCAGTGGCGTCGCACTCAAAACACTGCGATACATTGTTACGTTCGGCTAAATCCGCGCGGGGCGGAGATGGATGATACCCATTTTCCGCGCTCGACCAATCGAAGCACGTCGCATGCCGTCGAAAATAGGATTTTGTAGCGAGAGTGTATCGTCTGCGGGACCTTGAAACCGTGGCGTAATACGTTATTGACAGAAACGCGTCGAGCCCGGACGAGCAATTTCGTCCGGGCTTTCTAATTCGTTAAATCGGTGCGATTACGGCTTCGCGAAAACCGGGCCGAGTCCGATGACATCCGTATCCGCCGAACGCGTGCCCGACGCGACGTTGCCGTTCGCCGGCGCGCCGTAAGCCGTCAGGCCCTTCGCGGCGTCCACGCGCGCTTGCGCGGCCTGGATGTTTTGCGGATATTGCGTCTGATCGCTTGCCGGGTCGTAGCCCGCCTTTTCCAGCTCGACGAGTTGCGCACGCACTTCGGCGCGGGTGATCGGCTGATTCGACTGAGCGAACGAAAGAACCGGAAGCGCGACGGCAGCGGCGACGATCAGCGATTGGATGACTTTCATGATTTACCTCCAGTGAATTTTGATGGAAGGCCGTCTTGGCGATTCGCCGTGTGTTGCGAATCGTTCGGCTTGGAGGTATTTGAACTCGCGGACGTATCTGGCTTGTTTCGCGAAAAGCGGATTATGAAACGCCGTGTGTCGGGATTCGGTGCGGATACAGTGCGATACAAAGCGAAACGCCGATTGTCGATGTCATCGGCAATCGGCGCGTTCGTATCAAAAAGAGAAGCGGACTCAGGCGGCCGCGCTCGCCGCTCGCATCTGCACCTTGCCGCGGCTCACCGCCGCGAGCGCCGCGAGACTGATCACCGCCGTGAACATCATGTAGAAGCTCGGCGCGGCCTTGCTGCCCGTCGCGCTCAGGAGCCAGATGATGATCGCGGGCGTGAAGCCGCCGAACACCGTCACGCCGATGTTGTAGCCGATCGACATGCCCGTCGCGCGCGTCGACACGGGAAAGATCTCCGACATCAACGCCGGCAGCGCGCCGAAATAGATCGCCTTGAGCAGCGCGAGCCACGCGACGAGCGCGAACAGCGACGCCACCGACACATGCGAAACGACATACGCGAACGCCGGATAGCCCGTCACGAAGAGCAGGAGCGCCGCCGTCGACATCTGCTTCACGCGGCCGATCCTGTCCGAGAGATGCCCCGCGAAAGGCGTCACCAGCGTCAGCATCAGGCCCGCGACGGTGCTCGCGGCGAAACCCGTCGATGCATCGAGATGCAGTTCGCGGATCGCGAACGTCGGCACGTATTGCAGCAGATAGTTCACCGCCGTCGATACCGTCAGCGCGCCGATCGAGATGAGCAGCAGCGCCTTTTGCTGCGTGAATACATCGCGCACGGGCGTCGACGTGTGCTCGGCTTCGGTGTAATCGGCCGCGTCTTCGAGATAGCGGCGCAGGAAAAGACCCGCCGGTCCGATCAGCAAGCCGAAGAAGAACGGAATGCGCCAGCCCCATGCGGCAAGCTCGGCGGCGGGCATCAGCTTGGCGAGCGCGAAGCCGAAAATCGACGCGAGCAAGGTCGCGAGCCCCTGCGTCGCGAATTGCCAGCTCGCGAGCAGGCCACGCCGATCCGGCGCGTGCTCGATCAGCATGGCCGTCGACGGCCCGAACTCGCCGCCCGCCGAAAAGCCCTGGATCAGGCGCGCGATGAACACCCCCGCGGGCGCGATCAATCCGATCGACGCATACGGCGGAATCACCGCGATGATCGCCGTGCCGATCATCATCAGCCCGACCGACATCATCAACGCAGCCTTGCGCCCGCGCTTGTCCGCGTATGCGCCGAGCACCATGCCGCCTATCGGCCGCACCAGATACGACGCGCCGAACGAGCCGAACGTGAGCAGCATCGACGCCGTCTCGTTCGCGGCCGGGAAGAAGTTCTTCGCGATATACACCGCGAAAAACGCATAGATCGCGATATCGAACCATTCGAGCGCGTTGCCGACCGAAGTCGCGAGCACGATTTGCGTCAGGCTCAGGGGCTTTTTGTTCATGATGTCAGCGTGTCATTAGTGGCGTTCGATCAATGCGCGTCGCGCGTGGCGACGATCGCCGCGCCCATCTCGCCGAGGTCCCACCAGAGGCCCGCCATCACGCCGAGCGATTCGCGCATGACGGAGCCGAGCACGTGTTCGTTCGGCGCGTGCTGGTTGCACGCGGGATACGAATGCGGCACCCAGAGCGTCGGCAGGCCGAGTGTCTTCGCGAAGACATCGTTGGGCACCGTGCCGCCCAGGTTCGGCAACAGCGCGGGCTTCTTGCCGGTCGTCGCGCGCATCGAATCGAGTGCCCAGTGAACCCACGGATCGTCGAGATCGAGGCGCGTCGCGGGCGTGCCGCGCGTCGCCTTGACGGTCACTTCGGTGAAGCCGTGCTGCGCGAAGTGACGTTCGAGATGCGTCTGCAGGTTCTGCCAATCCGTTCCGACGACGAAGCGCAACTGGCACACCGCTTTCGCGAACGGCGGAATCGCGTTGACGGGTGCATCGGCGTTGCCGGATTTCATCGCGAGCACTTCGAGCGCGTTCCAGCCGATCACGCGTTCGGTCGGCGTCAGGCCCGGCTCGCCCCACGTGGGATCGATCTCGGGTGAGCTTTCGTCGCGGCCCAGTTCGATATCGGCGAGGGCTTCGCGCACCGCATCGGAAATCGGCGGCGGCCGCAATCCTTCGACGACGATGCTGCCGTTGCGGTCGACGAGACTCGCGATCGCATGCGACAGCACGACGGCCGGATTGCGCAGCACGCCGCCCCAGTTGCCGGAGTGATGTCCGCCTTCGCGGAGGTTCACCGTCAGTTCGAACGGCACGCCGCCGCGCGAGCCGAGAAAGAGCGTCGGACGTTCGGCGGATACGCGCGGCCCGTCCGACGCGATGAATACATCCGCCGCGAGCGCATTCTTGTGCGCGGCGCAGACTTCATCGAGACCCGGCGAGCCGACCTCCTCGCCCGTTTCGAAGATCACCTTGACGTTGTAGCCGAGCCTGCCTGCGCGCGCCTGCAACACCGCGGCGAGCGCCGCGAAATTGACCGAATGCTGGCCTTTGTTGTCGGCGGTGCCGCGGCCGTACCAGCGGTCTTCGTCGACGACGATCTCCCACGGCTTCAGGCCCGCGCGCCATTGCTCGTCGTAGCCGCGCACGACGTCGCCATGACCGTAGGTCAGCACCGTCGGCAAGTCGTCGGATTCGTGGCGTTCGGCGATCAAAAACGGCGGGCCGCCCGCGACCGGATTGTCGACGACGCGCGCCGTAAAACCGAGGCGCGCGAGCGTGTCGCTGATCTCATCGGTGAGATACGCGTTCAGCGCGGGATTCCGCCCGTTCTGGCTCTCGGTGCGAAACGCGACGCGGCGCTGCAGGTCCGCGAAGAACGCGCCCGAATCGAACATCTTGCAAGCGATGGCGATGGCGGCTTCACGACTTTCTTGATGTTCTTTCACGACGTCTCCGGGCAATTGTGGCTACTCATTCCGGCCAGTCTAGAAACGCCAAAAATTCGCGACAATTTCAAAATTTGCGACTAGCATTGCCAAAAAGGCAACGCTCAGGGAAGGCATCGTGCTGCATGGCATCGCTCTCAAATACTTCGTAGAAGTCGCGCGCTCGGGTTCGCTGGCGGCGGCATCGGAACAGCTTCACGTCGCGGTGTCGGCGATCAGCCGGCAGATCGCGAAGCTGGAGGAACAGGCGGGCACGCCGCTATTCGAGCGCATGCCGCGCGGCATGATCCTGACGGAAGCGGGCGAATTGCTCGTGCAGCACGCGCGCCGCGCGCTCATGGACGGCGACGCGGTGCTCGCGGAGATATCGGAGATGCATGCGCTCGGGCTCGGGATCGTGCGTATCGGCTGCACGGAGGGTTTCACGCGCTGCTTTTTGCCGAGCGTGATGGCGTCGCACTATCGCGCGCATCCGGGCACGCGTTTCGTGATGCGTTCGGGTACGCCGGGACAGGTCGAGCATTGGGTGGCGAGCGGCGAAGTCGATGTAGGCCTTGCGTTCTCGACATCGACATCTACCGCGCTGAGCGTCGAATACAGCGTGAAGGCGCCGGTCTGCGCGCTGCTGCCACCGACGCATCCGCTGGCGGGCAAGGCGAGCATCACGCTCGATGACGTGCTTCAGTACCCGACCGCCGTGCTCGATCGCGGCACGACGGTGCGCCAGCTGATCGACTGGTGCTGCTCGGCGCGCGGCGTGCATCTCGAGCCGGTTCTGACGAGCAACAACTCGAGCGCGATGCATCATTTCGCCGCGCTCACCGGCGCGATCACGCTCGGCAGCGCGGTCGCGCTCGAAGGCGATCCGGGCCCGCCGACGCTCGTCGCGACGCCCATCGACGAGCCTTTGCTCAACGAGCGCCTGCTGCAGGTCACGGTGATGCGCGAGCGGCGTCTGCCGCCTGCCGTCGATCAGTTTCTCAAGACGCTGACCGATGCGTTGCGCGAAAGTCTCGGTGCGCCGGCCGCGCGCGCGAAGCGAAAAAAGCGCTGACCCGTCATTGCGTCGCGACCCACCACGTCGTTCCGGCGGCATCGCGAAAGCCGCCGCGAAAGTCGTCGTCGTCGCGTTTGCGCGCGGGCGCCTGCACGCTTTGCGCGCCGTGCCGGAGCGCGCGATCGTAGACGGCTTGCGCATCGCGCACGTAGACGTGGATGTGCGGACCCTGCGATTGCTGATCGGTCGCGCCGCCGCCGATCATCACGACGCTATCGTCGATACGCAATTCGGCGTGCATCAGCGTGCCATCTGGACGATCGAAGCGGCGCAGCAGTTGTGCATCGAAGACACGTTCGAGGAATGCGATGATCGCCGGCGCGTTTGCGCAGACGAGATAGGGACTGACGGACGTGTAAGTCGCGGGTTTCCAGTCGGGCATGGCTTGCCTCGCAGGCGTTGTGACGAGGCTAACCAGAGTAATTCAAACGCCGCAACGCTTCAAACGCCTTCGACCACGTCATCCAGTTTGTTCGCCGCCGCCTTCGGCATGTCAGCGGTCGCCTGCGGCGCGGGTTCGTAACGATGCACGTCATGCGTCACGAAGCCGAGATCGTGACTCGGCACCTCGAACCAGTCCGGATGTCCGAACGAACGGCGAATGTCTTCCAGACCGCTCGCCCAGTGCTCGTCCATCGTATCGTTGCTGAACTCGTAATCCTTGTAGTGCCCTTCGAAAAACTTGTTCTTGTAGATGAGATGCACGACGTTCACCGCGCCGCCATCCGCGACCTTCTGCGCCTCGCGCAGCAGCGGATGCGAGCGGCGCGTCTTTTCCGGAACATGCTCCAGCAACTCCTTGATGAGTCGCGCATGCTTCTGGTTATGCGAAACGAAATCGGTGATGGCGCGCGTTCTGCTCGAATACTGAATGTCTTTCGTGCGCTCGCTGACATCGAGAAAATCGCCGGGCAACGTGCCGCGCGCGCTCCACAGGTCCACCTGAAACACGAGCGTGTCCTTGTGCTGACTTTCGCGGATGATCTCCGTCAACGGCGTATTCGATACGAGCCCGCCGTCCCAGTAGAACTCGCCGTCGATCTCCACAGCCGGAAAGCCCGGCGGCAACGCACCCGATGCCATGAAGTGCTCGGGCTCGAGCCGCATCTTCGTGTTGTCGAAGTAGACGAGATTGCCCGTGCGTACGTTCACCGCGCCCACCGATACACGCATCGCGCCATCGTTGATGCGGTCGAAATCGGCGAACTGCAGCAGCGTCGCGCGCAACGCGGACGTATCGTAAAAGCTCACGTCGCTTGGGCGTCTGCTCTTCGCATGCGTCAAAGGCAAATGCACGCGCGGCGAGAAGAAGCCCTTCTGCCCTTCGGTGAGCGCGCGCGCCGCGGCCCACATGCTCGAAAACTTGCGGCCGATATTCGCGAAGCCGAACGCGGCGGGCATGAACGCGCCCACATGCCCGACGAGATCCGCGGGCTGGCAGATCGTGTTCCAGAACCCGCGCAGCGCGGCCACGCGATTCTCGGGCGCGTTGCCCGCGATGATCGCGGTATTCAACGCGCCGATCGAAATGCCCGAGGTCCATGTGGGATCCACGCCCACTTCGGCGAGCCCTTCGAACACGCCGGCCTGATACGAACCCAGCGCGCCGCCGCCTTGCAGCACGAGGCAAACGTCATCGTAGTCGGGCAGCGCGACGTGATTCGCCTGCGTGAGTGTGTTGCGTTGACTGCGGCGCATGGATTCTCCTTGTCGTTATTGCATGAACCAGCCGTGACTCACGACGACCGATTGCCCGGTCAGCGCATTCGATTCGAAGCCCGCGAGGAACGCGACGGTGTTCGCGACATCGGCGACCGTGGTGAATTCGCCATCGACCGTTTCCTTCAACATCACGTTCTTCACGACTTCTTCTTCCGAAATGCCGAGCGCCTTCGCCTGCTCGGGAATCTGCTTTTCGACGAGCGGCGTGCGCACGAAACCGGGACACACGACATTCGCGCGCACGCCGCGCGGACCGCCTTCCTTCGCGACGACGCGCGCGAGCCCGAGCAAGCCATGCTTGGCCGTCACATAGGCCGACTTCAGCTTGGACGCTTCATGCGAATGCACCGATCCCATGTAGATGATCGAGCCGCCCTTGCCCGACGCGTACATATGTCTGATCGCGGCTTTCGTCGTGAGAAACGCGCCGTCGAGATGGATCGCGAGCATCTTCTTCCAGTCGGCGTATGCATACTCTTCGATCGGCGCGACGATCTGAATGCCCGCGTTCGATACCAGCACGTCGATACCGCCGAGCTTCGCCACCGTTTCTTCGATGCCCGCGTTCACGGCATCTTCGCTCGTCACGTCCATCGACACGGCGATCGCCTTGCCGCCCGCTTCGACGATGCTGTCCGCAACCTTCTGCGCATTCGCGAGATTCAGATCGGCGATGACGACCGCCGCGCCATCGGTCGCGAGCTTGCGCGCCGTCTGTTCGCCGATGCCGCTCGCAGCGCCCGTCACGAGCGCGACTTTTCCTTGCAGTGCCATGTGAATACTCCTTTGCCGTTGTTATTGGTTGACCGCGAGCTTGAGTTCATCGGGCGGCGCGAGATAGTCGTATGCGACTTCGCCGATATCGAGCGTGAGATTCGCGATGACATGCCGCGCGCCGACGACCTTGCGCACCGGCAAATCAGCGACCGGCGCGAGCGCATGAGCGTGCAGTTCGAGCGCGGCCGGACCTTCCCATGCACCGATCACGCTCACGTCGCGCAGAAAGAAGCGCACGAGTTCGCACACGCGCGCAGTGCCGTCGACATGCGGCAGCACTTTCAGCAGATAGTTCGGCGTATCCGCGAGCTTCCTGCGTTCGGCTTCGAGATCGAGCGGACGATACTTGTAGCCCATCGTGCCCGTCGCGATGCGTTGCGTGCCGTAGTCGAGCGTGCCGAGCAGCGTGTCCTTGCCATCGACGCCAAGACGCGGCGACGCGAGCTTCTTCGGAAAGCCCCAGATTTCGCGGCCGCCCGCGATCGGACCTTCGTCGTCGAGATACATTGCATGCGTATAGCTGCCCTTCTTGCCATCCGGATCGATGACGGAAATCACCTGGCCGCTTTCGGTGTAATCGCCGAAACCGGATGAATCCGGCATGCGAATGAATTCGTAATGTACGAGACCGTTATCCACTTCGAGCGGCTCCGGAACCACGGCGCGCAGCGCGTCGGGATCGGTCTCGTAGGAAATGATGAAGTACTCGCGATTGAGAAAGCGGAACGGCGGACGCGGATAAGCGGGATTGAGCACAGGCATGGCGAACGCATTCCTGCGGATGTCGTCTTCTTTCACTGGATCGTCCCTGAGTTGAGAACAGGCACGATAGTAGATGCAGTTGATGACATTTGTCGCGGACGGCAGGCAGCGGATCGGCGTTTATGAAAGCAGTGCGAATCGACAAAAATCCCGCTGCTTCAACGCCTTATGCCCGCCCACTGATGAATTGCCTTTTTTTGTGCAATATACTGTTGCCTCAGCGGCGTCGACACGACGAGGAACCGGGCGATGCCGCGCGTCTCTCAAGCGCATGTCGATTCATCTTTCTAAGGCCATCTCCTCCAAGCGAGTCCCCGATGAAAACGTCCTTGAAGAAATCTCTCGTGCTTCTGGTGCTGGCGGCGTTTGCCGCGCCGACGCTGTCGTTCGCGGCCGCGGAGTATCCCGACAACAAGCCGCGGCCCGCCTATAAAAAGAAAGGCCAGAAGCATCATCACAAGAAGTCGGCGACACCGCCCGCTTCGCAGACGCAATAAGACGGCACGGCTCATAAAGGCACGGGCGTCCGTTAAGGACGCCCGTGCCTTTTCATTGGATGACGCGTCTTGTCAGGCCGCTTCGATTCGTTGCGCCACGAGATTCAGCACGCGTTCCAGCACATCGCCATCGACCGGCTTCACGAGATGATCCCGGACCTTCGTTTTCGACGGAAATCGCGCCGCCATGCAATTCGACGAGATGCTTCGCGAGCGCCAGCCCGACGCTATCCATCGAGGCATTACGCGCGGCAACTATTGCGACGTCGACACGAGGCGCGCACGCATCGCATCGAGGCGCGCTGCATCGACATGTCCGCGCGCCGCCATTGCTTCGAGCGCAGCCAGGGCCAATGCCGGGCCGCAAAGCGCGGCGGCTTTCGCATCCGCATCGAGTTCGAAGGCGGCGGCGCGTTTTGCGGCGCGCACGCTCCAAATCTTCAGACAGACGAACAAAGTGAACGCGAAGCCGATACCGGGAAAGGTGATGCGCCAGAGATCATCTTCCGATGAAATCGCGAAGACGATGCACGGTACCGATAACAGCATCATCACTGAAAGCACGGTCCATGCGAAATCGAGCAGCATCGTCTTGCGTTGCGTCGCGTGCCCGACTTCGTGCGCCACGACGATACGAAGCAACGGCTCCGGCAACGCGAGCGTGGCGCGATCAAGTTCGATGCGATTGAACAAGGCTTCGTAGCACGGTCCGTTCGACGTATTCACGAAGCGCACGCGCGGCGTTGCAACGTGCAGAAGAGCGGCATCGTCGGCGACGAGCGAGAGGATGCGCTGTTCCTGCGCGGCGAGCCGCTTCATGATCACTGCACCGGGTTATCGGCCCACTGGCTGCGCGCCTGCCATGCGTCGATATCGGCGTTGAGCTTCGCGAGCTTGTTGCGCACGAGTTCGAGTCCGGGGCCGCCGAGCACGAGATGTCCCGGCGGCTCCGGCGATGTGACCGCTTCGATGATGACCTGCGCCGCGCGCGCCGGATCGCCCGGCTGCTTGCCGCTTCGCTCCGCGATCGCCGCGCGCCGCGTGCCCGAAGTCTGCGCGTAATCGTCGATCGGATTGCGCGTCTGCTTCAGCGAGCGGCCCGCCCAGTCCGTGCGAAACGGGCCGGGCTCGACCGCCGTCACCTTGATGCCGAGCCCTTCCGTTTCGCGTCCGAGCGCTTCGCCGAGACCTTCGAGCGCGAACTTCGTCGCGGCGTAATACCCGCTGCCCGGATTGCCGACCAGCCCGCCCACGGATGTGATGTTGACGACATGTCCCGAGCGGCGCTCGCGCATACGCGGCAATACGGCTCGGATCATCGCGGCCGCGCCGAAGAAGTTCGCTTCGAACATCGCGCGCACTTCGTCTTCCTCGCCCTCTTCGACAGCCGAGAGATAGCCGAAGCCCGCGTTGTTCACGAGCACGTCGATATGATCGAAGGCGGCGTAGGCATCGGCGATTGCAGACTTGATTTCATCGGCACGCGTGACGTCGAGACGCACGGCGATCGCTCGTCCTTCGCCACGCTCGACGAGATCGCCGACGCTATCCGGATTGCGCGCGGCCACGACAGCGCGCCAGCCCTTGTCGATCACGGCGGAAGCGAGTTCGCGGCCGAAGCCGGTCGAACATCCGGTGATGAACCAGACGGGCGTATCGTGGCTGCCTTTCGAAGCTGTCATTGCGGTTCTCCATGTAAGCGGATCTCGCTACATGTTGAAGCAATTTCAACGCGCGTGCTTGCGGGCTCCTCGTCGAACGGCAGTGACTTATCGCATTGCCGGCATGCGAATGGCGCGATGATTCCGCGGCTCGAACAGAACCGCCTGCTCGACACGCGCCGCGATCTTTTTCCATCCGGCGAGCTCTTCGTCGAGCACGGCAAGCGTCAGAAGAATGCGTTCACGATCGTGATTCGTGCGCGCGAGCGTCGCGCTTTCACGCATCGAGACGAGCGTGGCCCCGCGCTCGGCGATCTGCTTCGCGATTCTTTCCCGCAGGCGTTTCAGCGATTCGTCCATGTTCGTATGACCGGTTGGTGTCGCCGTCATACGCGCAAACTTCGCGCCCGATCATGTTCGTGGATGCTTCATCCCGCATCGCCCGCGCTGATCGCGGTTTGCATGCTCCTCAACAGCTTCGTCAGATAGCGCAATAGGCCGACCGTATCGCCGAATTCGATGAAACCCGGCTTCACACCATCGCTGAAGAGCAACGTTCCGTCGAGCGAGTGATCGACGATCAAGCCGGCGTAAGCAGCGTGCGGCATGTAGTCGTCGCCGGCGAGGCTGAACGTATTGCCGTTCACGGCCGCATCGCGCAGACGCATCAAAAACTGCACTTCGGGCGCGCGCGACGCCGACAAGCGATGGATATCGAAGTATTCGGCGACCGCGAGGATCGCATTCGAGCAAGGCACGGTCAGCGCGAACGCGATGCGCGCATCGGCCGTATCGAACGATGGCCACGACCGCGCGTCTTCCGGCGGCGGGCTTTTGGTGGGCGTGCCGTCCTCGCTGTGCGCGTGCGCTTCCGGATGCGAGCGCTTGCGCGCAAGTAGGGGCTGCGCCTTCGCGAAGTCCGGCGGCGGCGCGCCGCGCTCGATCCAGTCGGACAGCAGGCTTGCGTAGGCATGGAGCGCGGTCAATTGCGCGTCGATGAACGCGACGCCCGCTCGGCAGGCGTCATGGTGTTTTTGCTCGGTCATACCGTCTCCCTTGTTTTTTGAGTTCGATCTAAAGACACACCCGCGTTGCTTGCATGATCGCCTGCCCTGCGTTGCAATGCGCGCGCCTGTTCGCAGGCCGTGGTGCGGCGGGATGGACCGTTAGTTGCAGACGGTGCATGGAGAATCGGGTGCCGCTCGTGACGCTGCTGTGGAAGAAACGCTACAAGGCGCTTCGCGGAATTTACCGATACCTGACGACGCGCTATATTCCACCGGCTATAGCGTCAGTCGCCGGCCGAAGGTGCCGAGGCAACGCGACTTGCCTGCGTTCTTGCAACGGGACATCGCTCGTTTCGTCTGACGAAGTGCCCTACCCATCACGAAGCACTCGACCTTTGCGAAATTCCTTCGCGAAGCCGGGATGGCCGCGCTCGCGCTCAACGAATGCGTGGCGGCGATTCCTGAACCGGGCCGCGTCGAGCGGCATCCGCTTCACGCGGACAACACCAAGGAAGAAAGAAGAATGAAGAAGCACATCGTAGCGGCGGCCGTTCTCGGCATGTTCGGCATCGCGGCACACGCGCAAAGCAGCGTCACGCTATACGGGATCATCGATGCGGGCATCACCTATGCGAATAAAGTCGCGACCGCGAGCGGCCACGACAGCCTAGTGAAGTACGGCGACGGCGTCGCGTCGGGTAGCCGCTGGGGCCTGCGCGGCACGGAAGATCTGGGCGGCGGTCTCAAGGCGATCTTCGTGCTCGAAAGCGGCTTCAACAGCGGCGACGGCACGCTCGGGCAGGGCGGCGCGTTGTTCGGCCGTCAGGCGTATGTCGGTCTGGCGAAGACCGATTTCGGCTCGCTGACCTTCGGCCGTCAATACTCGTTCTCGACCGACTATCTCGGCAGCAACTACACGATGGGCAGCCAGACGGCCGCCGGAAATTACGCGTATCACATCAACGATCTGGATCAGCTGACGTCGAGCCGCATCAACAACGCGGTCAAGTTCAGCAGCGCCAATTTCCACGGCGTGACGTTCGGCGCGATGTATGGCTTCTCGAACTCGACGAACTTCGCGGGTTCGCCCACGACGGGAACGGGCACGTCTGCCGTGCAAGGCGCCTCAAGCGCGTACAGCTTCGGTTTGAACTATGCGCAAGGCCCGTTCGGCATCGGCGCGGCGTACACGAACATCCGCTATCCGAATGGGGCGACGCCGGCGTTCAGCGTGAGCATCGCGAACGTGAACACGCAAGGGCTGCGCGATCTGGAAACGTACGGTATCGGCGCGCGTTACACGATCGCCGCCGCGACGATCTGGGCGAATTGGACGCATACGCGCTTCGAGCCGATCACGGCTGCATCGTCGAACCTGAACAACTTTGAAATCGGCGGCAAGTACGCGTTCACGCCGGCGCTGAACGCGGGCCTCGGCTACACGTTCTCCGATCTCGGCGGCAACCTCGAAGGCAAGTGGCATCAGATCAACGCCGTGGTCGACTACGCGCTGTCGAAGCGCACCGATGTTTATGCGAGCGGCGCGTATCAGAAGGCGTCGGGCAGCAACAACGGCACGCCGGTGCAAGCGGAGATCGGCTCGTCGGCGTCGTTCATCGGCAGTGCGGGCGCGAACACGCAGTTCGTGACGCGCGTCGGTCTGCGTCACCGGTTCTGATCGAAGGTTGATTCGAAGAAACGCGACGCTGAAAGGCGTCGCGTTTTTTGCGCCCTTTATGATTCGGATAGCGAAGCATTCGGGCCACGCCATAACGAACTTTTGGACTAGCGCGAAAGGAAAAGGGAAACCCGCGCGCGATGCGAACTGCGCGCGGTGTCGCGTCTCGCGTTACTTGGCGGATTCCGCGGACTCTGCGGCTTTCGGAGCGGAAGCGGTGGCCGAAGCCGACGCCGACGCCGAGCGCGCCAGTCGATTCGTTTCCAGATAAACGGCGCGTTCCGCATCCGCCGACGATACTTCGCCCGCTTGCGCGCCAGTCAGATCGACTCGCGGCGCACCTTGCACGAGCGCGGTCCAGTAACGGTTGCCGCGGCACCAGACCTTGATCGCCGCACGCAGTTCTTTCTCGTTGAGTCCGAGTTCTTCCGCGTGTTTCATCAGATCTTCGAAAATGCCGACCTTCAGCGGAACCTTAGGCGCGGGATTCTTCGGAAATGCGAGCGGAAAACGCTTCTGCAGCTTACCGATGGTATGCACGACAGGATCAACCGGCTTCGATGGCGCCGCGGCAGGCCTGGACGCGGCCGCCGCGGGTTTGGACGGAGCCGCCGCCTTCGCGCCCGCCGGCGCGGGACGCCGCACGCGCGGCGCCTTCTTCTTCGCTGCGTTGCTGGCAGCAGCCTGTTTTGCGAGTTGCTCTTTCAGTCCGGCGAGTTGTTCGAAGCCCATCACATCGTGCCCGTAGAAAACGTATCGCGATTTTAACAGCCTCCGGTGACGGCCTCGTTGCGGGCGGCTTTTTCGGGCGAGCATCGGTCCGAAAAAACCGCCCTCTCAGCGTCGCGCTTACTGCCCGCCCGAATAGACGTTGCAGAACGGTCGCGGACTGCAATTGCTCTGCGTGCCGCCGGTCCAGTTCGCTGTTCTCCCGCTCCTGCTCTGCCCCGGTGCCACGCCGCCATAGGCCGTGTCGCCGGACGACGCGGCGCCCTGCGCGTTCTGCTGAACGGGTGCGGGGATGGACTGCAGGGTATCGCTCGGCTCTTGCGCCTGAGTGAGGGTGACGAGGGAAAACGCGGCCACGAGCGTGGTCGTAACGAGGACGGTCTTCATGACTTTCTCCTTCGACGAAGGCTTACCGCTGCCCGACGATAAAAACCGCCAGGTGAACGCCGTGCGCAAGAATCCGCGCACTTTTAGACCCTATACCTTAATCGCGGCGAAATCTGCTTATTCGGGTTCGCGCATGAACGTTCGGCTTCTTCGCGGATGCTGCGTCACCCGTGTTCGGGCGCAGCGCGTTCGTAGCGTGCGAGAAACATGTCGGCGGCGGCTTCGGCCACTTTCTTTTGCTCGCTCTTCGATAACGGCGGCTGGCCCATCGTCACTTGCGGCCAGAACGCGAAACCCTTGACGATGCCATGCAGTTGCTGCCCTGCGAAAACAGGGTCGGTGACTGCGAGCCGGCCATCGGCGGCGGCTTTGCGAATCCAGGCCGTCACGTCTTCCTCGCGTTCGCCGATGCGCGCCACCATATCCCGCGCGCGCTCGGGCGAGTGAATGCCCGCCGCGATCGCCACGCGTGCGAGCGACAGAAACGCCTCATCGTTCATGAGGCGCAGCTTGCGCGTGAGCATCGCGAGCAATTGCGCGCGCAACGGTTCGCTCGCGCTATAAGCCACCGCATCGCCGGTCTCGCTCGTATCCCATAGCCGATGCAGGATCGCGGCGAACAGCGCCTCCTTGCTCTCGAAGTGGTTATAGACCGTGCGTTTGGAAACGCCCGCGCGCGCGGCGATGCGGTCCATGCTGGTGGCGTCGTAGCCCGCGGCGATGAACTCCGCAACGGCCGCGTTCACGATCGCGGCGCGCTTCCGGTCAGTCAGACGCTGGGGAATGTC
Organism: Caballeronia sp. NCF2; assembly: GCF_023631205.1. Taxonomy (NCBI): domain Bacteria; kingdom Pseudomonadati; phylum Pseudomonadota; class Betaproteobacteria; order Burkholderiales; family Burkholderiaceae; genus Caballeronia; species Caballeronia sp. NCF2. The sequence continues at coordinate 203,130 of NZ_JALQDN010000062.1, forward strand.
GTTGATGTCGCTTGAATCCATCCCCACATTTTACACCGATCGGTCTACTTTTCTCTCAAAATTAAACTACACTGTGCAGTCTACTTTCCGCTTCGGGCTCACGTCCCTTCACGTTCATGACTTCGTTCGCCGATCGCATCAGCCGTGCCCTGGGTTTCGCCGCAGCAAAGCGCGGACGCGCGTTGTCGAGCGCATCGCCGCAACATGACGGCGAGCGCTTTCGCAATGTGAAGCCGCGTCCTGTCGAAGGCTTCGGCAAGACGCTGCGCATCATGTGGAACATGCTGCTCCACAAACCGCGCAACACAGTGCCGACGCAAGCGCCGACCGTCGATACCCTCACCCGCGCCGATCTGGATGCCGCGCCCGACCGCAGCCTTTTCCGCCTCGGCCATTCGACGATGCTACTCAAGCTGCGCGGCGAATACTGGCTGACGGACCCGGTGTTCGGCGAGCGCGCGTCGCCGTTCAAGAACGTCGGGCCGAAGCGCTTTCACGCGCCGCCCATCGCGCTTGGCGATCTGCCGCCGTTGCGCGGCGTGGTCCTGTCGCACGATCACTACGATCATCTCGATCGCGAAACCGTGCTTGCGCTTGCCTCGACGACAGCGATCTTTCTCACGCCGCTGGGCGTCGGCGATCGTTTGATCGAATGGGGCATCGATGCCGCAAAAGTGCGTCAGCTCGACTGGTGGCAAAGCGCGCAGATCGACGGCCTGACGTTCACCGCCACGCCCGCGCAGCACTTCTCCGGCCGCAGTCTCTTCGATGGCAACAGCACGCTGTGGGCGTCGTGGGTCATCGTCGACGATGACGTGCGCGTGTTCTTCAGCGGCGACACCGGCTATTTCGACGGCTTCGGGACCATCGGCGAGCGCCTCGGCCCGTTCGACGTCACGCTGATCGAGACCGGCGCATACGATCCGCAATGGCCGTACGTGCACATGCAGCCCGAGGAGACGGTGCAGGCGCACATCGACTTGCGCGGACGCTGGCTCGTGCCGATTCACAACGGCACGTTCGATCTCGCGATGCATCCGTGGCAAGAACCTTTCGAGCGCGTGACGGGCCTGGCGCTCGCGCGAGGCGTCGCGGTGGCGACACCGCGCATGGGCGAGCGGCTCGATCTCGAAGCGCCGCATCGCGGCGAGCGCTGGTGGCGTGATACCGTCGATGCGCCGAAGCCGGCGTCATCGTGGCGGATGTGCGCGTCGCGGGCCGAGGGCGTTCACGATTGACGTCCGGCGAGCTTGCGGATCACATCGACGATGGGCGTCTTGCCTTTGACGATATCTTCGCTACGCCCTTCGAAGTCGATCCATCCGTCGTTGAAGCCATCGAGCATCTGAATGCGCGGCATCGGATGCTTCATGCCTTGACTCGCGAACAGTCCTTCCCACGTCTCGCGTTGCACTGCCTGCGCGCGCACCGGCTTGCCGAGCACGGATGAAAACGCAGCGGCGATATCGTTCGGGCTCGTGCGTTGCGGTCCTTCCAGTTCGACGACGCGCATGCCCGTCCATGTTTCCTGCATGAGCTTCGCGGCGAGTTCGCCGATGTCGTCGGTGGCGGTCATCGGAATCGCGCGATCGAGCGGCTGCAGAAACGAATGCACGATGCCTTCGTTGCGCGCCGAATCGACATCCCATGCGCAGTTCTCCATGAACCAGCCCGGCCGCAGAAACGTGACGGGAACAGGCTGCTTGCGAAGCGCTTCTTCGAGCAGCGTGCGCTGCGTCAGAAGATTGATTTGAGCGGCTTGCGCGCCGATCGTCGACAGGCACACGATCCGGCGCGGCCTGGCACGCGCGATGGCCGCGACGATCGCATCGATGACTTCGCGCGCTTCCGGAAAACCCGGCTCGGGATCGAATTCCGACGGCGGCAGAATGAACACGGCTTGCGCGCCTTCGAAGGCGCGAGCGAGCGCATCGGCATCGGTCATCGTGGCGCGTGCGAGTTCGCAGCCGCGCGCCGACCAAACCGCGCCCTTCCTCTCATCGCGCACGACGGCGCGTACGGGCTTGCCCGCTTTCAGCAGCGCGTTTGCGAGCGCACCGCCGACTTGTCCTGTGATTCCCGTGACGACATACATGATCCGGCTCCTTTCTCGTGATGCGTTTGACTTCGACGGATCGAATGTTATGGCGCTGCATCGCGGAGAAAAATGGCCCGCGCGTCATGAGATTGATGACACCACGTCATAGGTTGAACCTATGCCCGGCACATGAAAGCGATATTTCCGCCCCGCGCGATATTTCTCTAAAGTCGTAATTCACCGGCCCCGCCCGGCAATGGAGACGACACAATGAAAACAGAGCGCGCCGTCGATATCGTTGCGCCCACATCCGTCGCGGCCCTCGCGGCCACACTCGATCACGATGCCGCCCCGCATGAAGGCGATGCCCTTCCGCCGTTGTGGCACTGGATCTTCTTCCGGCCCATTGCAAAACAGTCGCTCATCGCGGAAGACGGTCATCCGAAGAAAGGCGGCTTTCTGCCCGATCTCGGTTTGCCGCGCCGCATGTGGGCCGGCGGACGCCTGCGCTTCCCCGCGCCGGTGATCGTCGGTGAACGCATTACGCGCGAATCGACGATTCTCAATGTCAGCGAGAAGCAAGGACGCACCGGCAAGCTCGGCTTCGTGACAGTCAGGCATCGCATTTACCGCGGCGATGCGACCGCGATCGAGGAAGAGCACGACATCGTGTATCGCGAGCCGGCAGCGCCCGGTGCGCCCGCGCCCGCTCCGGTCGCCGCGCCTCGCGATGCGCAATGGCAACGCGACCTCGTTCCTGACGAGACATTGCTGCTGCGCTATTCGGCGCTCACCTTCAACGCGCATCGCATTCACTACGACAAGCCTTATGTGACGCAAGTCGAAGGTTATCCGGGACTTGTCGTGCATGGGCCGCTCATTGCCACCTTATTAATGGACCTGCTGCGCCGCGAGTTGCCCGACGCGACCGTCATCGACTTCGCATTCAAGGCGCAGCGCCCGTGTTTCGCGGGCAATACGCTGCATCTGTGCGGGCAGCCATCGGCGGATGGCAGGACTGTCGAACTCTGGTCGAAGGATCACGAAGGCTGGCTCGGCATGACGGCGCGCGCCACGCTCGGCTGACGATCTCCACACATCCGCAGGCACATCATGATCGAATCGACATCCGACGCTTATCAGGACATTCGTGAGGCCGTGCGCGATCTCTGCGGCCAGTTCACCGGCGAATACTTTCGCAAGATCGACGAAGCACGCGGTTATCCCGAAGCATTCGTCGATGCCCTCACGAAAGCGGGCTGGCTCGCCGCATTGATTCCGCAGGAATACGGCGGCTCGGGTCTGGGGCTTACCGAAGCGTCCGTCATCATGGAAGAGATCAATCGCTCGGGCGGCAATTCGGGCGCGTGTCATGGGCAGATGTATAACATGGGCACGTTGTTGCGTCACGGCTCGACGGAACAGAAGAAACGCTACTTGCCGAAGATCGCATCGGGCGAGTTGCGTCTGCAATCGATGGGCGTGACCGAACCGACCACCGGCACCGACACGACAAAGATCAAAACGACCGCGGAAAGAAAAGGCGATCGTTATGCGATAAACGGCCAGAAGGTGTGGATCTCGCGCGTGCAGCATTCGGATCTGATGATTCTGCTCGCGCGCACGACGCCGATCGCGGACGTGAAGAAGAAGAGCGAAGGCATGTCGATCTTCATCGTCGATTTGCGTGAAGCAATCGGCAATGGCCTCACGGTGCAGCCGATCCTCAACATGGTGAATCACGAAACCAACGAGCTCTTCTTCGACAATCTGGAGATTCCTGCCGAGAATCTCATCGGCGAAGAAGGCATGGGTTTCAAGTACATACTCGATGGGCTAAACGCCGAACGCACGCTGATCGCGGCGGAATGCATCGGCGATGGCTACTGGTTCATCGACAAGGTCACGCAGTATGTGAACGATCGAATCGTGTTCGGGCGTCCCATCGGGCAGAATCAGGGCGTGCAGTTTCCGATTGCGCGCGCGTACGTCAATGTCGAAGCCGCGAACCTGATGCGCTTCAAGGCATGCGAACGCTTCGACGCGCACAAGCCTTGCGGCGCGCAGGCGAACATGGCGAAGCTGCTCGCCGCCGATGCATCATGGGAAGCGGCCAACGCCTGTCTGCAATTTCACGGCGGCTTTGGCTTCGCGGCGGAATACGATGTCGAACGCAAATTCCGCGAGACGCGTCTGTATCAGGTCGCGCCGATTTCGACCAACCTGATTCTCTCTTACGTCGCCGAGCATATCCTCGGCCTGCCGCGTTCGTTCTGAAGGAGGCCGGTCATGCGCCCGCTGCAAGGCATCAAGGTCGTCACGTTCGAGCATGCAATTGCAGCGCCCTTCTGCACGCGTCAGCTCGCCGATCTCGGCGCGCGCGTCATCAAGATCGAGCGTCCAGGCACAGGTGATTTCGCTCGCAACTATGACGAACGTGTGTCGGGACTCGCATCGCATTTCGTGTGGACGAACCGCTCGAAAGAAAGCGTGACGCTCGACGTCAAGCATCCTGGAGCACTCGATGTCGTGCACAAGCTGCTCGCCGATGCCGATGTATTCGTGCAGAATCTCGCGCCCGGCGCGACGCAACGGCTCGGCCTCGATTACGACGCGTTGAAGGAGCGCTATCCGCGGCTCATCGTGTGCGATATCTCCGGCTATGGTTCCGATGGCCCGATGCGCGACAAGAAAGCGTATGACTTGCTGATTCAAAGCGAAGCGGGTTTTCTGAGCATCACGGGTTCGGAAGGCGCACCGGCGAAAGCAGGCTGCTCGATCGCAGATATCGCCGCCGGCATGTATGGCTACACGAACATACTCGCGGCGCTCATCGAACGCGGACGCACCGGGCGCGGCAAACGCATCGACATTTCGATGTTCGAAAGCATGGTCGAATGGATGGGCTATCCGCTCTATTACGCGATCGACGGTCAGACGCCGCCGCGCAAGGCGGGCGCATCGCACGCGACGATCTTCCCTTACGGCCCTTTCCCCGCAGGCGATGGCAAGACCGTCATGCTTGGCCTGCAAAACGAGCGCGAGTGGAAGAAGTTTTGCGAAATCGTTCTTCGTATGCCCGAGCTTCAGCGCGACGAGCGCTTCTGTGCAAACAGCCTTCGCGCGCAGCATCGCGACGAGTTGATGCGCCTCATCGTCGATGCATTCGCCTCATTGACGGCCGCACAGGTCATCGAACGGCTTGAAGAAGCGGGCATCGCGAATGCGCGGATGAACGACATGCACGATGTCTGGAAGCATGAACAGCTCGAAGCGCGCAATCGTTGGACACAGGTCGATACGCCCGCCGGCAAGATTCCCGCGCTCTATCCGCCGGGACGCTTCAGCGCCGATGAACCGCGCATGGACGCCGTGCCCGCGCTCGGCGAGCACACGGAATCCGTGTTGCGCGAACTGGGGCTGAATAGCGAAGCCATCGAACGCTTGCGCGCGGCGAAGGCGATCTAGGTTCGTCGCATCGTCACGCCTTGCCAGCGATCGCGGTCAATGTGCTCGGCGATCAACTCGATCAACGTCGCGCGCACGGCGACGGTCGCTGAGTTCATCGGCGCATCGTTGGGCCAGCAAATGCTGGCCGGGCGCCTGATGATCGGATCGACGATTCTGCGCATTTTCGGCAGCAACGCCTCGTTCCATTGCACGATCGCGGACGAAGGCAGAATCGTGCAGGCTCTGCCCGAATGCGCGATAAGCAAAAGCGATGGCAACGAGTCGATATCCGCAACGATGTTCAGCTCGACTTTCTCGCTCGCGAACGTGCGCTCGATCAGCAAGCGCAAGCCATTCGATGCGCCGGGCGCGACGAGTTTCACGCCCGCGAGCTTCGCAAGCGGACATGTCGATGCGCGCGGCGAGATGCCGCCGCCCGGCTCGCCCGCAAGATAAAGCGTTTCGTCGAGCACGGGCAACGCGGTGATGCCGGGTGTATCCGATTCACGAAACAGAATCGCGAGGTCGAGCCGGCCATTGGCAAGCAACTCGTTCAGATAGCCGCTCATGCTTTCGAAGAACTGCAGGCGTATGCCGGGATACCGGTCCTGAATGCGCTCGAACAGGGGCACGGCGAGAACGGATGCCATCGTCGTCGGCAGGCCGACCGCCACGGTGCCGGATTCCGCGCCCGCGCCCTTCGTCACTTCCTGCTTGAGCTGCTCCATTTGCCGCAGCACGACGCGTGCATGCCGATAGAGCGCGTCGCCCTCGGCCGTGGGGGTGACGCCATGATTGCTGCGCAGAAGGAGCGTGACGCCGAGTTCCTCTTCGAGCCGCGCCATTTGCTGGCTGAGCGAAGGCTGTGCCACGTAGAGCTTTTCCGCTGCTTTGCCGAGACTGCCGTAATCGACGATGCTGACGAAGTAGCGAAGCTGGCGAACATCCATATGAGGGTGCGAGGATCGAAGTCAGGGCGCGCTCGTGAGCGTCTGGCGCCGGTGGCCTATTCTATAGCTCGCATCGTCATACGAATCGATTCGCTTCGCTCAGGGCGCATCAATGCCCCGGTCCGTTCGGTTCGATGCAGCTCGACACGAGCGTGCTGTTTGTGCCGGCTTCCGATGCCCGCTATCGCGCAAGCCGATTAAAGCTCATGGCTTGCGTAGCCGCCCTGTTCTTGCCCATGGCGTCCTCCTTCTGCGTTATTCGGAAACGCACGCCGGATAACTTCGATAGCACGCCCGCGACGATTTTAGCCCGGCGATCGCTTGAGACGCATCGACACCGAAAAGCGCTCTGCGGGATGCACCGTCACCGATATCTCGAACGTCGCGCCGCTCGCGTCGAGATAGCGGCGCACGATTTCCAGCGCCGCCGTTCCCGCCTCGACGCGCAGGCGTCTCGCCATCTCCGCCGATACGGCAATGGCACGCACGTCCTGCTGAATCTCGTCGATGCAGCGTCCGTAACGCGCTTCGATCAGCGCGCTGATGAGCGTATCCGGGTTCTCCTTCGCGGCTTGCGCGACGTCCTCGTATTCCGGATCGATATACACATCGGTCCAGCCAACGGGCGGACTGTCCTTGTCGCCGTCGATACGCACGCTCGATATGCGCAGCCACGGTGTGCCCTGTGCGCAGCGCAGCGTCTTCGCGAGCTTCGCGGAGGTTTCGATGTGCTGCGTCGACTGCACGACGCGCGATCTCGTTTCGGAAGTGCTGTTCTCGTTCATCAACCTCGTGATGAAGCTCGCGCCGCTCGGCACGTTCGGCGCGGTCGCGTATTCGGTGGGCAGCAACGGCACGGCAGTGCTGATCGCGCTGGCGCAGCTCGTCGTGAGTTTCTATGCGGTGGTCGTACTCTTCATCGTCGTCGTCATGGGCATCATCGCGAAGCTCGCGGGCTTCAGCCTGTGGCGCTTTCTGCGCTACATCAGAGACGAGATCTTCATCGTGCTCGGTACTGCGTCGTCGGAAAGCGCACTGCCGCGTCTTCTGATCAAGCTCGAACGGCTCGGCTGCGCGAAGCAGACGGTCGGACTCGTGCTGCCCACAGGCTATGCGTTCAATCTCGATGGCACGTCGATCTTCATGTCGATGGGCGTCATGTTCATCGCGCATGGTTATGGCGTGCAGATCACGCTGGAACATCAGATCGGCATTCTGCTGCTGATGCTGCTGACGTCCAAAGGCGCAGCCACGGTTTCCGGCGGATCGTTCGTGGTGTTTGCAGCGACCGTCACGTCGACGGGCATCCTTCCCGTCGAAGGACTCGCGTTGATCTTTGGCGTGTACCGCTTCATGTCGATGGCAATCGCGACGTGCAACACCATCGGCAACAGCCTTGCGACGGTCGTCATCGCGAAGTGGTCGCGCACGTTCGATGCGGCCGTCAGCGAACGGCATCTTTATCCGGAGCGCTATCCGGAGATCGCCGAAGCAGACCGGCGGCTCGCGGACGGCAATCTTCTCCCCGAAGACATGAACGACGCGAATCGTCATCCGGACGGTATCCCGCTAAAAACGGCGCGATGATTCTCGCAGCGCGGCAATCGCCGCGCTTTTTTTCACTTCGCTTATCATCGGAAAACCGCGCATCGAACGTGCTGGATGAGCAACCGCAACGGAGGTCGCATGCCACCGCTACGCGCAATCCATCTGCTGCAAACGAAGGAAGGCTCCCGTCTGCATGGCGCCGGGCTCGACCGGTGGCGCCGCTGGGGCCCGTATCTGAGCGAGCGTCAATGGGGCACCGTTCGCGAGGATTACAGCGAATACGGCACGGCGTGGGACTACTTTCCGCACGACCATGCGCGCAGCCGCATGTATCGATGGGGGGAGGACGGTATCGCGGGATTCGGCAACGACCCGCTCGACTGGTGCGTGTCGCTCGCGTTGTGGAACGGCCGCGATCCGATCATCAAGGAGCGGCTTTTCGGTCTCACGAACGAGCAAGGCAATCACGGCGAAGACGTAAAGGAACTGTACTTCTATCTCGACGGCACGCCGACGCATTCGTACATGAAGATGCTGTACAAGTATCCGCACGATGCGTATCCGTATCAGCAACTCATCGACGAGAACAAACGGCGCGGTCCCGATCAGCCCGAATACGAACTGCCCGACACGGGCGTATTCGATTGCGACCGTTACTTCGATGTCTATGTCGAATACGCGAAGCACGCGCCCGATGACATCGTGATGCGCGTGACCGTCGAGAATCGCGCGGACGAAGCCGCGACGCTTCATCTCTTGCCGCAATTCTGGGCGCGCAACCGGTGGGCGTGGTCGAGCAAATGGGGCAAGCCGTCGCTGAAGCTCGAACACGATGCGCGCGAAGGTGCCCGCGTCATCGCGCACAATCCGTCGCATGGCGAGATGGATGTCACGGCTTCTGCGCAGGCGCCGGTCGAATGGATTTTCTGCGAGAACGAGACGAACGTTCGTCGCATATACGGCATCGAAGGCGCGGGGCCGTTCAAGGATGGCTTCAACGACTATCTCGTCGAAGGCGACGAACAGGCGATACGCCGCGATCGCGGCACGCGTTGCGCCGCGCATGTGCATCTGCAACTCTCACCGCATGAAAGTTCCGTGATGTACTTGCGCTGGCGCCCGGCATCGGTTTCGAACGATCCGCCGCTCGACCTGGCCCAGCTTTTCGCGCGTCGCGAAGCGGAAGCCGACGAGTTCTATGCGACGCTGCAACACGATATCGACGATGCCGACGCGCGTCTCGTGCAACGCCAGGCGCTCGCCGGCATGCTATGGACGAAGCAGTATTATCAGTTCGACGTCACGCGCTGGCACGACGGCGATCCGGGCCAGCCCACGCCGCCGAAAGAACGGCGGCATGGCCGCAATGCTGACTGGCGGCACATGTGCAACGGCGACATCGTATCGATGCCGGACAAGTGGGAGTATCCGTGGTACGCATCGTGGGACCTTGCGTTCCATGCGGTCGCGTTCGCGACGATCGATCCCGACTTCGCGAAGAAGCAATTGCTGTTGCTCGTGAAAGAACGCTACATGCATCCGAACGGGCAATTGCCCGCTTATGAATGGGCATTCGGCGATGCGAACCCACCCGTTCACGCATGGGCGACATGGCGCGTGTTCGAGCTCGATCGCGAGATGACCGGCATCGGCGATCACGCGTTCCTCGAGGTCATGTTCCACAAGCTGCTGCTCAACTTCGCGTGGTGGGTCAACCGCAAGGACGCCGACGACCGCAATATCTTTCAGGGCGGATTTCTCGGCCTCGACAACATCGGCATCTTCGATCGCTCGCAGCCGCTGCCGACCGGCGGACGTATCGATCAGGCCGACGGCACCGCATGGATGGCATCCTACGCGCTCGACCTCATGCAGATCGGCCTCGAACTCGCGATGACGAACGAATCATATGTCGAGATCGCGGTGAAGTTCTTCGAGCACTTCCTGTATATCGCGGAAGCCGTGAGCTGCGGCGAAGTCTGCAATACCGGCCTATGGGACGGCAGCGACGAATTCTTCTACGACGTACTGCATCTGCCGAACGGCGCGCGCGTGCCCATGCGCATTCGATCGATCGTCGGACTGATTCCGCTCTTCGCCGTTCATGTGCTCGAGGAAAGCGTGTACGGCGACTTGCCCGGACTGCGTGAACGCCTCGTATGGTTTCTCGATCATCGGCCGAACCTTGCGAAGCTCGTATCGCGCTGGACCGAGCCTGGCAAAGGCAACACGACTTTGCTTTCGCTCTTGCGCGGACATCGCATGAAAGCGCTGTTGCGCCGCACGCTCGATCAAGCGGAGTTCCTGTCGGACTATGGCGTACGCGCGTTATCCCGCGTGCATTGCGACAAGCCTTATGTGTTCGATCATGATGGCGTGAACGTCTGCATCCGGTACTTGCCCGCGGAATCGGATTCGCGCGTATTCGGCGGCAATTCGAACTGGCGCGGGCCGATCTGGATGCCGGTCAATTACTTGTTGATCGAATCGCTCTACGAGTTTCATCGCTACTACGGCGATGATTTTCGCGTCGAGCATCCGACGGGATCGGGCAAGTTTCATTCGCTGAACGAAATCGCCGACGATCTCTCACGGCGCATCAGCATGCTCTTTTTGAAAGACGAAGAAGGCAAGCGTCCTGTGATGGCCGCGTATCCGATGCTGCAAGCCGATCCGCGCTCGCAGGATCTCATTCTCTTTCACGAGTACTTTCATGGCGACAACGGGCGCGGTGTCGGTGCGTCGCATCAGACTGGATGGAGCGGGCTCGTTGCGCTGCTGCTGCAACCGCGTCTGATGAAGTTATCGCACGTGGGGCCGGAAGCGCCCGTCATGGCCGTGCGTCTGCATGAAGAAGCGAGCGCCGAGATGGGACGCTAGCGTCATGAAGCAATCGACTTCGAATGCGTAGGTGCCGAAACAGAAGCCGCCTGTCCGTCGCTTTCGACGACACATTTTTCTCGTGCGCGGGGTACCGCCGGAACGTTTGTACCATGCGGATGCGGACGATGAAAACATTCTCGTGGATCTGATTTTCGCGCTGGAATTCTGGCGCTCGCCTATACTTGAATCGTCGGTTCGCGTGTTTCTTTCATGTCCCCAGAGAACCGGAGGACGTCATCATGTTCAACCATCTGCTGGTTCCCACTGACGGGTCCGCGCTCTCCGAAGCGGCTGTCCGCATGGCGGTCTCGCTCGCCAAAGAGAACAGTGCGCGCATCACCGGTCTTTATATGGTGCGGCCATTTCATATGACCGTTTATAGCGCCGAGATGGTCGGCGCGAGTCAGGATGAGGCGCACGCCGCGGATCAGGCCCGCGCGCGGCAATATCTCGAGAATCTGCGAAGTATCGCCGCGCAGGCCGGCGTCGCTTGCGATACGGAAGCGCCGACGGGAGCGCATCCGTATGAGGCGATTCTCGATACGGCGAAAGCGCGGCACTGCGATCTCATCGTGATGGCGTCGCATGGGCACGGCGGAATTCGCGGGCTATTGCTCGGGAGTGAAACGCAGAAAGTGCTTACACATAGTCATTTGCCGATTCTGGTGGTGAGGCCGCCGGAGTGATGCGTCCGCCGTCCTACCGCTCCAGATTCCCGAAACAGACATACTTCGCTTCGAGATACTCCTCGACTCCCGAGGATGCCCCTTCGCGCCCCATGCCCGATTCCTTGATCCCGCCGAAGGGCGCAACTTCGTTGAACACGAGGCTGTCATTCACGCCGACGACGCCGCATTCGAGCGCTTCCATGACGCGGAATGCGCGGCTGATATCGGCGGTATAGAAGTACGCCGCGAGCCCCGTGCGCGTATCGTTCGCGAGCGTGACGACGTCGTCCTCGTCCCTGAACGGCAGCACGCTGGCAATCGGGCCGAGCACTTCGTCGCCGCATACGCTCATCGACGGATCGACGTTCGTCAGCACCGTCGGCCTGAAGAAGTTCGATCCCGGCGCGACGCGTGAGCCGCCCGCTGCGATCTTCGCGCCGAGCCTGACCGCTTCGTCGACGAGACTTTCGATGCGCGTCACCGCCGCATCGCCGATAAGCGGGCCGATCTGCGCGCCCTCGTCCAGCCCGTCGCTCACTTTCAGCAACGCGACCTTGGACACGAGCTTGGCGACGAAAGTCTCGTACACGTCCTCATGCACGAAGAAGCGGTTCGCGCACATCGCCGCCTGGCCCGAATGACGAAACCGCGCATCGAGCGCGCCCTTCACGGCGAGGTCGATGTCCGCGTCGTCGAACACGATAAACGGACAGTTCGCCCCCAGTTCGAGCGACATCTTCTTCACGGTAGGCGCGCATAAAGTCATCAGCCGCTTGCCTTCCTCGATGGAACCGGTGAACGATACTTTCCTCACGTCGGGGCTCGCAAGCAGCGTGCTGCGAACCGGTTCGCCCTCGCCCGTCAACACGGAGAGCACGCCGCGCGGCAAGCCCGCGTTCTCGCCGAGCACGCACAGCGCGAGCGCGGAGAATGGCGTCTGCGGATCGGGGTGATGGATGACCGTGCAGCCCGCCGCGAGCGCAGCGCCGACGCGTCGTGCAACCATCGACGAAGGAAAGGTCCATGACGTGATCGCGCCGCACACGCCAATCGGCTGATGCAGCACACGTATGCGTTGATTGCGTCGCGGCGCGGGAATGTTGTCGCCGTAAATGCGGCGCGCTTCCTCGGCGAACCAGTCGAGATAATTCGCGGCCTGCGTGATTTCGGAGCGCGCTTCGTGCAGCGGCTTGCCTTGTTCGCGGCAGAGGATGATGGCGAGATCGTCGCGATGATGTTCGACGAGGCGCGCCCACTCTCTCAGCACCGACGCGCGCTCGCGACTGCTCCAGCTGCGCCAGTCCTGCAGCGCCGCGTGCGCGCACTGGATGGCCTCCGTCACCTGCTCGTCCGTGACCTGCGGCACCGAGCCGATGATTTCTTTAGTGGATGGATTGATGACAGACACGCGCGGCAGCGAAGTATTGTCGATCCACGCGCCGCCGATATACGCCGATTGTTCGAAAAGACTGGGGCACTGCAGTTCCATGGCTCGCTCCAATGCGTTGGCGCTTCGTGCAATCAGGTGCATCGAGCTTAACGCATTTTCCACTCGCCATTCGGACGCGCGCGGCATCCCGGGTATACGAATACTGCGCGCGCCGCTCACTCAACATCACATCAATGGCTCGCGCCCTCCACCGCGCCGATGCCCGTTTCGGAGCGCACGGTCTGCGCTTCGAAGCCTGCTTTATCGACACGCGCACGCGCCGATTGATCGGTTACGGAGAAGAGCCAGATGCCGATGAAACCGATCGCCATCGAGAACAGCGCAGGCGATGCATACGGGAACGGCGCATCCGCGTAGTGGAACACATCGACCCATACGGCTTTGGACAGGACCGTCATCACGACCGCCGAAAGCAGGCCGAGAAAGCCGCCGATTGCCGCGCCGCGCGTCGTGCAGCCGCGCCACAGGACCGACATGAAGAGCACCGGAAAGTTGGCGGACGCCGCGACCGCGAACGCGAGCGACACCATGAACGCGATGTTCTGCTTCTCGAACACGATGCCGAGCACGACCGCGACGATGCCGAGCACGATCGTCGTGATGCGCGACACCTTCAGTTCGCTCTTGCTGGACGCCTTGCCCTTCTTGAACACGGTCGCATAGAGATCGTGCGACACCGCCGATGCACCCGCGAGCGTCAGGCCCGCCACCACTGCGAGGATAGTTGCAAACGCAACTGCCGAGATGAAGCCGAGGAACACGTTGCCGCCGACCGCGCTCGCGAGATGCACCGCCGCCATGTTCGTGCCGCCGAGCAGCTTGCCGCCCGCATCCTTGAACATCGGATTGGTGCTCACCAGCACGATCGCGCCGAAGCCGATGATGAACGTGAGTATGTAGAAGTAGCCGATCCACGTCGTCGCCCAGAACACCGACTTGCGCGCTTCCTTCGCGTTGGGCACGGTGAAGAAACGCATCAGGATATGCGGCAGACCGGCCGTACCGAACATGAGCGCGATGCCGAACGAGATCGCCGAAATCGGATCCTTGATGAAGTTGCCCGGACCCATGATCGACGCCTTCTTCTCGTGCACGTCGACGGCCTTCGCGAAGAGCGCCTCGGGGCTGAAGTGGAATTGCCACAGCACCATGAACGCCATGAACGATGCACCCGCAAGCAGCAAACACGCCTTGATGATCTGCACCCACGTCGTCGCGGTCATGCCGCCGAAGAGCACGTACACCATCATCAGCGCGCCGACGATCACGACCGCGATCCAGTATTCGAGCCCGAACAGCAGCTTGATGAGCTGTCCCGCGCCGACCATCTGCGCGATCAGATAGAACGCGACGACCACGAGCGTGCCCGATGCAGCGAACGCGCGAATCGGCGTCTGCTTGAAGCGATACGCGGCGACATCGGCGAATGTGAAGCGGCCGAGATTGCGCAGACGCTCCGCCATCAGGAACGTGATGATCGGCCAGCCGACGAGAAAGCCGATCGAATAGATCAGCCCGTCATAGCCATTGCTATAAACCGCCGCCGAAATGCCGAGAAACGACGCCGCCGACATGAAGTCGCCCGCGATCGCAAGACCGTTCTGAAAGCCCGTGATGCCGCCGCCCGCCGTGTAGAACTCGGCCGCGGAACGCGTCTTCTTCGCGGCCCATTTGGTGATGAAGAGCGTCGCGATCACGAACGCGATGAACATGCAGATCGCGGTCCAGTTGGTCGCCTGCTTGACCGCCTGACCGAGATCGCCGCCTGCTGCAAATGAACTCGCGGACGCCGCGAAAAGCGCGCCCGCCGTGACGATGCGTTGCGGCTTCATGCGGCCTCCCGCTTGATCTTGTCGGTGAGTTCGTCGTACGTGCTGTTGGCGTGGTGCACATACAGCCCCGTGATGACGACCGTGAACACGATCACGAACAGGCCGATCGGCATGCCCCATGTCATGACGCCCGCGCCCATCTTCGCGGCGAGCAGATCCTTGTTGAATGCGATGAGCAGCACATAGCCGTAATAGACGACCAGCACGAGTGCCGTCAGCGTCCAGCCGAGCTTCGAGCGCTTTCGCACCAGTTCGCCGTAAGCGGCGCTCGACTTTATTTTCTCTACGATCTTCAGATCCATTTCCGTCGTCTCCTGCATGAATGCCTCGTTTACGATGCGCTGGAGACTAAGGTAAAAGCGTCCGCTTACCCGTTTCTTACGTGAAGCGTTTTCTTTCGACGGGGTTTACGCGAAGCATCGTCCATTGCTATGCACCCGATAGGCGATCCATCGTTCGCCCGGGCAGCGTCGTCGCGCTGTCGTCTTTGAGGCTCACGCCCGTCAGCTTGCGCGTGCGCGCTTCGTTCAGCAGCCACGCGAGCTTGAACGCGGCCGCGTCGTAAGCAAGTCCTTCAGGACGCACGTTCGATATGCAGTTGCGCTCCGCATCGCTGCGGCCCTGCACGGGATCGTAAGTCACATACACGCCGAGGCTCGCGGGCGAACTGAGCCCCGGCCTCTCACCGATCAGCACCGCGACGATGCGCGCCCTCAATATCGCGCCGATGCAATCGCCGAGCGCGACGCGCGCCTGAGTCGCGACGACGACCGGACCGATGCGCCATCCGTCGAGCCGCGCGATCGTTCTTTCGATGAGCGGTATCGCGTGCGTCGCCGCTGCTTTCGACGACAGTCCATCGGCGATGACGAACACGACATCCGCGTCCGTCGCGTGGGTCGCGAGACGCGCGGCGCTGTCGTCGCTCAGCATGCGGCCAAGATCCGGACGACGGAGATAAACATCGCGTGCCGAAGCGGCGCTGCATACCGAAGCACATGCGAATCGCTTCGAAGCCAGTTCTCCCAGCAACGACGAGACATCGAGCGGCCGATGCACCGCATCGCGCGCCTGCGCATGCGCGAGATTGAACGCGAGCAGCGGCGCGGTCGGCACGCTGTTGCCCGCGCGTCCCAGCGCGATGCGCGCATCGGTGAAACGGCGCAGCGCTTTCCACGGATTCTGGCTGACGCTCATCACGCCCTCATCCAGTCGTTCAGGGCGGGCCACTCGGCGCGCGTCTGAAGCATGCCGCGCGCATTCGTGATCTGAATCGCGCGCAGCCACGCTTCGAACTCCGGCGCGCGTTTCAGACCGAGCACGTCGCGCACATACAGCGCGTCATGAAACGACGTGCTCTGATAGTTCAGCATGACATCGTCTGCGCCGGGCACGCCCATGATGAAGTTCACGTTGGCCGCGCCGAGCAGCGTAAGCAGATTGTCCATGTCGTCCTGATCGGCTTCGGCGTGATTCGTGTAGCAGATGTCGCAACCCATCGGCACGCCGAGCAGCTTCGCGCAGAAATGATCTTCGAGTCCGGCGCGAGTGATCTGCTTGCCGTCGTAGAGGTATTCCGGACCGATGAAGCCGACCACGGTATTCACGAGAAACGGATCGAACTTGCGCGCGACCGCATGGGCGCGCGCTTCGCAAGTCTGCTGATCGACGCCATGATGCGCGTTCGCCGACAACGCGCTGCCCTGTCCCGTCTCGAAGTACATCAGGTTCTCGCCGACCGTCCCGCGCTTCAGCGACAAAGCCGCTTCATACGCTTCCTGCAACAACGCGAGCGAGATGCCGAACGACGCATTCGCCTTTTGCGTGCCCGCGATCGACTGGAACACGAGATCGACCGGTGCGCCGTGTTCGATCGCCGCAAGCGTGTTGGTCACGTGTGTCAGCACGCAGGTTTGCGTCGGCACGTCGTAGCGTTCGCGGAACGCATCCATCATCGCGAGCAATTTGCCGATGGCCTGCGGCGAGTCGGATGCGGGATTGATGCCGATCATCGCGTCGCCGCAGCCGTACATGAGGCCATCGATCATCGAAGCGGCGATGCCTTGCACATCGTCGGTCGGATGATTCGGCTGCAGGCGCACCGACATGTGCCCCGGCAATCCCACGGTATTCCTGAAACGCGTGACGACCGGACGTTTCTTCGCCGCGAGAATGAGATCCTGATTGCGCATCAGCTTCGATACGGCCGCGACCATCTCGGGCGTCAACCCTTGCGATACGGCGACGAGCGCGGCGGTATCGGTCGTATCGGCGAGCAGCCATTCGCGGAACTCGCCGACCGTCAGATGCGACACGACGGCGAACGCCTCCCGCGAATGTTCATCGATGATGAGGCGCGTCACTTCATCGTCCTCATACGGAATCAACGCTTCTTCGATGAACGCGCGCAACGGCACCCTCGACAGCGCCAACTTCGCCGCCGCGCGCTCTTCTTCCGTCGCGGCGGCGATGCCCGCGAGTTCGTCGCCGGAACGTCGCGAACTCGCTTTCGCCAATAGCGTCTTGAGATCGTCGAAACGATACGTCCGAACGCCTACGGTTTCGCTGAAGCTCATACGCCGCTTCCGCCGACCGTCCTCAAACTCTTCCATTGCCCTTGCTCGACCTGAAAGAGCGTGTATGGAGGCTTGATGAGATCGCCATATGGATCGAACGAAATCTTGCCGGTCACGCCGGTGACGTTGACCTTCGCGAGCGCTTCCACGATCTTGCCGCGATCGAGCGAGTTCGCATCGTGAATGGCCTTGATCATCGCGAGCGCGGCATCGTAGGCGAATGGCGCATATAGTTCGACATCCTGATTGAAGCGTGCCTTGTAGCGCTTGCCGAACTCCTGCGCGGAAGGCAGCTTGTCGAGCGCGGGACCGGGCTCGAGGTCCTGCGTGCCGTTGCCCGATGTGCCCGCGATCTGCAGGAACGCGTTGCTCTTCAGTGCGCCCGCGCCGAAGAGCTGCGTCGTCATGCCGAGCGAGCGCATCTGCTTGACGAGCATCGCGCCTTGTTCATCGAGTCCGCCGAAGAAGATCAGATCGACGTTCTGGCTCTTCATCGTCGTGAGAATCGCGCGGAAATCGACGGCCTTGTCGTTCGTGTATTCGCGCGCGACGACCTTGCCGTTGGCTTCCTTCACGCCCTTCTCGAAGGCATCGGCGAGACCTTGCCCGAACGCCGTGCGATCGTCGATGATGCCGATGCGCTTCGGCTTCATCTGCTCGACGACGAAGCGCCCCGCCACCACGCCGCCCACGCCATCGTGGCCCATCGTGCGGAACACGTTCTTGAAGCCCTGTTTCGTGAGTTGCGGATTCGTCGAGCCGGGCGTGATCATCGCGACATTCGCCTGGTGATAGACGGTCGATGCCGGAATGCTGCATCCCGAGTTGTAATGCCCGATCACGCCGACGATGCCGCTATCCACCGCTTTCTGCGCGACCTGAATCGCGACGCGCGGATCGGCCTGATCGTCGTACACCTCCAGTTCGAACTTGACGGGCTTGCCGCCGACGATGGGATGCTTCGCGTTCTCTTCGTCGATCGCGAGTTGCGCGCCGTACTGCAAGTCCTTGCCGACGCGCGCAACCGGCCCGGTCAACGGTCCGACGAACGCGATCTTCACGACCTCGGGATCGGCGGCCCACGACATCGGCATGTACGCGGCAAGCACGCCCGCGGTCACGCCCGAAAGAAAGATACGGCGATTCATGTTCATGCTCCTCAGTGAAAACGCGACGCGCGATAACTCGCGAGATCGAGTGGCGGCGAACGTCGCGCGATGAGATCGGCGACGATGCGTCCGCTCACGCCCGCGAGCGTCAAGCCAAGATGCTGATGCCCGAACGCATACACGACGCGCTCGCTCGCCTTCGATGCGCCGATGACCGGCACGCCGTCCGGCAGCGTCGGACGAAAGCCCAGCCATTCGCGATCGGGCGTGCCGAGCGCGGGCAACGCGCGCTTCGACGATACGGTGACGAGATCGAGCAGCGCGCGATTGCGCTCCTCGATGAAACCCGCGAGTTCGACGGTGCCCGCGACGCGAATGCCATCGCTCATCGGCGTCATGTAGAAGCCGCGCTCCGCCCAGCCGCACGGCCGCGATATGAGGTTCGATGCCGACGCATAACGGATGTGGTAGCCGCGCTCGGTATCGAGCGGCACGCGATCGCCACATTGCTGCGCGAATTCGCGCGAACGCGCGCCCGTCGCGACGACGACATGATCGAAGCGGCGCGCATCGCCCTCGACGCGCAACGCGACGTCCTGCACGCCCGGCTCGATCGCGTCGACCTTCTTGCGTTCGAGTTGCGCGCCACGGGCGGCGAGCCGCTCGTGCAAGGCCTGAAGAAAGCCCGCCGGATCGCTGAAATGCCAGCTATCGCGAAACAGCACGCCGCGCGCGAAAATCGGCGCGAGTTGCGGTTCGAGTTCGCGGATCGCGCCGCTGTCGAGCACATCGAAGCCGACGCCCAGCCTCTCGCGCAATGCCAGCGAATCGCGCGACGCGTCGAACGAAGCCGCGCTCGAATACAGATAAAGGCATTCGCGCGGCTTGACGAAGCGCTTCAAGGCATCGTCGTCGAGCAAGGGTGCATAGCCTTCCTGCGCACGCGACAACAACGCGGCCAGCGCCTGCGCGCTCGCTTCGAAATTCTTTTGTCGCGAGCTCATCAGGAAGCGCGCGAGCCACGGCGCGAGTTGCGGCAGATAACGCCAGCGCAATCTGAACGGACTATCGTTCGAGAAGAGAAAGCGCGGAATATCGCGGAATACGGACGGATTGTTCACCGGCACGCATCCGTATGGCGCGAACGTGCCCGCGTTGCCGAACGACGCGCCCTGCGCCACGCCCGACGGATCGAACAGCGTCACGCTGTGACCGTCGCGCGTAAGCCAGGCCGCGCTCGCCATGCCGATGAACCCCGCGCCGATGATCGCCACGTTCGACATCAGTCCTGCCCCTTCCATGCGAGCCGATTGTCTTGCGACAGGAAGCCCGTCGCCGATTCGCTCTCTTCATGACGATGATGATGCTTCGCGGCGAAGAAGTACGCCGCCGATGCGGCCGCGAGGCTCGCGAGACTCGCCATCAGTTGCGGACGCAGTTCGTGGTCCGCGCCCATGGCCGCAAGCACACCGACGATCGCGATCACGACGGCATACGACAGCCACGGGAAGAGCCACATCTTCAGCGTGAGACGCTCGGGCGCTTCGCGTTGAATGCGTCGGCGAATGCGGATTTGCGCCAGCGCCGTTGCGAGATAGACGAACAGCATCACCGCGCCCGATGCGTTCACGAGAAACAGGAACACGCCCTGCGGCGACACGATCGCGGCGACGATCGCCACATAACCGACGACGCTCGACAGCACCACCGCGAGACGCGGCACCTTGTTCGGCGTGAGCTCGAGCAGCGACTTCGGCGCATCGCCGCGTTCGGCGAGACGGAACAGAATGCGCGACGACACGTACAGGCCCGAGTTCAGCGCGGACAGCACGGCGACGAGCACGATCGCGTTCATGATGTCGGCGGCGTAGGGAATGCGCATCGTCTCCAGCGCGGCGACGAACGGCGAGTGGCCCGTCACGATGCTGCCCCACGGCACGATGCACGCAATCAGGAACAGCGAGCCGACATAGAACGTGATGACGCGCAGGATGACCGAGCGCGTCATCGCGGCGACGCTTTTCGCGGGATCGTCGGATTCGGCCGCGGCGATGGTCGCGATTTCCGCGCCGCCGACCGCGAAGATGACGGTCGGCACGGCGGCGAACACGGACATCGCGCCGAACGGCAGGAAGCCGCGATTGCCGGTGAGATGCGCCACGGCGCTGCCCGCGTGCCCGAAGCCGAGCAGATAGCCCGCGCCGATGGCGAGGAACACGATGATCGCCGCGACCTTGATCGACGCGAACCAGAACTCGAATTCGCCGTACGACTTGACCGAAAGCAGATTGATGACGGTCATCACGGACAGCAGCACGAGGCCGATGACCCAAACCGGCGCGGGTATCCAGCGCTGCAATATCGCCGCGCCGGCGACCGCTTCGACCGCGACGACGATCACCCAGAAATACCAGTACAGCCAGCCGCTCGTGAAGCCGGCCCAGTTGCCGAGGCCGATGCGCGCATATTCGGTGAACGAGCCGACGCCGGGCACGGCAAGCGCCATTTCGCCGAGCATGCGCATGACCATCAGCACCACGATGCCGGCGACGAGATACGACACGCACGCCGCCGGACCGACGGTCGCGAGCGTCGCGCTGCTGCCGACGAACAGCCCCGCGCCGATGATGCCGCCGAGCGCGATCATCGTGACGTGCCGCTGACGCAGCGCGGAGCCTAGCTTGGGTTGCGAGGTTTCAGGCAAGGACATCGGGGAATCTCCTGCGGACAAAGATCGGATGAATCGGGAAGCGCGGGATGAGACACGCACCAGACAAACTCTGATCCTAGAATCACACAATATTTTTTTGTGTGCAATTAAAAGCGTGGTTGTGTGGTCCCGGGATTTTCCCTGAGTGAAGGATGGAGCGGCACTTGCAGAGGCGTTTCAGCTCTCATACAGACATTGCGTCGGTGATGCGCTGAGTTAGAATCGGCAGACTTCCGCACAAATCGCGGACAAAGCAATGTTTGTATGGAGACACAGATTCATGGCTTCCGACAAGGATCAGACGCTGAGCGCAAACGGCGAAGCCGACGGCACGACGAAGCGATCGACCTATATCGAGGTGTCGAGCTCCATCGAGAAGGAAATCCGCAGCGGCATGTATCCGCCGGGCAGCCGTCTGCCGCCGCAGCGGCAACTGGCGAGCGAACTGGGCATCAACGTGTCGACGGTGTCGCGCGCGTACAAGGAGTTGCAGCTGCGCGGCCTCGTGATCGGCAGCAAGCGGCGCGGCTCGCTCGTCACGGGAGGCGCGATGCCGAGCGTCGAGATGCCGCCCGCGAGCACGGGCAGCTCGGTCATCGATCTTACGGTGAACCGGCCCGCGACCGGCGAATTCCTCGCGTGCCTCGCGCGCACAATGGGCGAACTGCCGCGCGATCCGCGCTTTGCGCAATTGCAGGAATATCAGCCGCCGCAGGGGCCGTCATGGGCGCGCGCGGCCGGTGCGCGCTGGATGAGCGCGCCGGGTTTCGCGCCGACGCCGGATCAGGTCGTCGTGACGAGCGGCGCGCAGCACGGGCTGTATGCGGTCCTCAACAGTCTGATCGGCACGGACGGCGTGATTCTCGCGGATCAACTCACGTATTACGGGCTGAAGGCGCTCGCGCCCGTCTTCCAGTTCGAGATCGTGGGCATTCCGAGCGACCGCGACGGCTTGCTGATCGACGAGGTCGAGCGCGTGTGCAGGCGCGTGCCGGCGAAGGCGATTTTCACGGTGCCGAATCTGCAGAATCCCACGGTCACGACGATGAGCCTGGAACGGCGCATGGCGCTCGTCGATGTCGCGCGGCGGCATGGCGTCGCGATCATCGAGGACGACGTGTACGGGCCGCTCGTCGCGCAGCGTCTGCCGACGCTCGCGAGTCTGTGCCCCGAACTGACGTATCACATCTCGGCGACGTCGAAGATCCTAGCGCCCGGCTTGCGGCTCGGTTATCTGCTGAGCCCGCAGGACAACGCCGCGCTATGCGCGGAGGCCGTGCGTACGACGGCGTGGATGCCCGCGCCGCTGTCGATGCTGATCGCGACCGTCTGGATCGAGGACGGCACCGCGCAGCACATCATGAATGCGCAGCTCGCGGAAATCCGCGCGCGGCATGATCTCGCGCGCGAGTTGCTGCCGCAGGAATTCCTGCAATCGGATCCGGCGTGCATGTTCGTGTGGTTGAAGCTGCCGCTGCCGTGGCGCGCGGACGATTTCGCCGCGAATGCGAAGGCGCGCGGCGTCGTGGTGATGCCCTCGTCGGCGTTCGCGGTCGACCGGTCGGAAATCGAGCATGGGGTGCGCGTGAATCTCGCGTGCGCGGAAAGCCGGGATCAGCTCGTCAGCGGATTGCGGATGCTGGCGGGAACGTTGAGGGACCGGCCGCGGGCGCTGTTCGGGCATTTGTGATTCCGACTCGCCGCCGGAAAGCGCACGGCGGCGGCGTCACGGCGCCCAAGTCAGGATATCGACATTTCGGTTCGGCGTTGCATTTATCGTCACGATGAATCCGACGGCTCGCTAAGCCATCCATACCTTCCCCGCCGATTCAGCACGCCAGTTCAGTAATTGCTGCGCATCCCGATCCACACCATTCAGTCAAAATGCCGATAAACGCTATGGCGTTTTCATCCGAGTTCAGCTATTAGTAGACTCGTCACGCACGTCACGCCACTCGGTGGCGAACCAAGAGCATCTCTCTGGCTATAACTCGACCGTCAAAACCGGAGGCAGCTACGCCACATTACAAGCATCAGGCTCGCGCTCGCTGACGTCGCCCTAAGTCCTGTCCCGCGCGATTTCATCGCATGGCGCAGGCGCACCGGAAATGCGCACGCTTTCCGGGCGCATCCGCCTAAACGCACACCGCGAGCATTGTCGTGGCGAGGCGCTCTGTTGGCGCGTTCGCTCATCAACGATCGGCCATCCCAACGGGGGAGGCGCCCATGGCGTTCGTGTCGGAACACGTACTGGACTGCTGCTCGTTCGCTCCACCTTCGCGCTCCATGCGCGCGCTGCGCGTGGGCGCGATCGCCGCGCTCGCGTCGCTCTCGCTCGCGGCGTGCAAGAAGCCGGCGCCGCCAGCGCAGAAGCCCGCCGTCGATGTCACCGCCGTGACTGTCACGGCGCAATCGACGCCCGTCGACTTCGAATTCACCGCGCAGACGCAAAGCTCGCGCGAGGTCGAAATCCGCGCGCGCGTCGACGGCTTCCTCGAAAAGCGCATGTACACCGAAGGCGCGCTCGTCTCGGCCAATCAGGTCATGTTCCTCATGGACAAACGGCCGTTCGAGGCCGCGCTGCAGACGGCCAAAGGCTCGCTCGCGCAACAGCAGGCGCGGCTGCTCGTCACGCAGCAGAATCTCGCGCGCGTGAAGCCGCTCGCCGCGATGAACGCATTGAGCAAGAAGGATCTCGATGACGCCATCGGCAACGAAAAGAGCGCCGAGGCCGCCGTCATCGCCGCGAAAGGCGAAGTGCAGACCGCCGAACTGAATCTCAGCTACACGACGATCCGCTCGCCGCTCAAGGGCCTGTCCAGTTTCGCGCGCATCCAGGAAGGCAGTTACGTGACGCCGACGCAGGGCGGCCTGCTCACCTACGTCTACCAGCTCGATCCGATGTGGGTGAACTTCAGCATCTCGGAGAACGAACTGCTGGGCTATCGCGAGCAGATCAAGAAAGGCGAACTGCGCTTTCCGCCCGACAACAAGTTCGATGTGACCGTCATCCAGGCCGACGGCTCCGTCTTTCCGCAAACCGGTCGCATCGACTTCACGAATCCGGCGTTCAGCACGGAGACGGGCACGTTCCTCGTGCGCGCGGTGTTCGCGAATCCGCAAGGCACGTTGCGACCGGGACAGTTCGTCAAGGCGCGCGTGGCGGGCGCGGTGCGACCCAACGCGATTCTCGTGCCGCAACGCGCCGTGCTGCAGGGCGCGAAGAGTCACTTCGTGTGGGTGCTCGACGAACAGTCGAAGCCGCATCAGCGCGTCGTCGAAGTCGGCGAATGGCACGGCGACGACTGGTTCATCACGAACGGCCTGAAGGCGGGCGAACGCGTCATCGTCGATGGCGCGATACGCGTCGGCGCGGATACGCAGGTTCGCGTCGTCGCCGCACCGGCCGCGGGCAGCGCGGCGGCATCGGGCGCGCAGGAGGCGTCGCTCGGAGACGCGAAGAACGCAAGCGGCGGGACCGAAAAGTGAAGTGATTTGATCTGACGACAAGCACGTCGCGCGGAAGAGGCCAATGAACATTTCACATTTCTGCATTGACCGTCCGATTTTCGCGTCGGTCATTTCGATCATCATCACGCTGGGCGGCGCGCTGACCATGCTCGCGCTGCCCACCGCGCAGTATCCCGACATCACGCCGCCGCAGATCACGATCTCCGCGACTTATCCGGGCGCGAGCGCGGATGTGGTCGCGAACAACGTCGCCGCGCCGATCGAGCAGCAGGTCAACGGCGCGGACAACATGATCTACATGAGCTCGTCCAGCTCGTCGACGGGCAATCTCACGATCAACGCGTACTTCCAGATCGGCACGAATCCGGAACTCGCACAGGTCGACGTGCAGAACCGCGTGAACCTCGCGCTGCCGCAACTGCCGCAGTCGGTGACGGCGCAGGGCGTGCAGGTGCAGAAGAAGTCGCAGGCGTTCATGATGGTCATCGCCATCTATTCGCCCGACGAGCGCTATGACGCGACGTATATCGCGAACTACGCGAACGTGTACGTCCTCGACGCGTTGAAGCGCATTCCGGGCGCGAACCAGAGCGCGATCTTCGGCACGCCCGATTACGCGATGCGCATCTGGCTCAAGCCCGACCGCATGGCGCAGCTCGGCATCACCGCCGCCGACGTGCAACGCGCCGTCGCCAATCAGAACCAGCAGTTCGCGGTCGGCCGTCTCGGGCAATCGCCGACTGGCGCGCCCGTCGAACAGTCCTTCGCGGTGACGACGACGGGCCGCCTCACCGAGCCTGCCGAGTTCGAGAACATCATCATCCGCGCGCAATCGGGCGGCGCGGCGATCGTGCGTCTGAAAGACGTGGGACGCGCGGAGCTCGGACAAAAAGACTATTCGATCCGCAGCCGCTTTCAGGGCAAATCGGCGACGGTGCTCGCGGTGTATCAGCAGCCTGGCGCGAACGCGCTCGATGTGTCCAAGCAGGTGCGCGCGTCGCTCGCGGAAATGAAGAAGACGTTCCCGCAGGGCATCGACTACGAAATCGCGATGGACACGACGGAGTTCACGCGCGCGTCCATCTCCGATGTGGTGCATACGTTCTTCGAAGCGGTCGTGCTGGTCGTGATCGTCGTGTTCGTGTTCCTGCAAAGCCTGCGCGCGACGCTCATTCCGGTGCTCGCGGTGCCGGTGTCGATTGTCGGCACGTTCATGGGCATGGAAGCGCTCGGCTTCTCCATCAACATGTTGACGCTGTTCGGCATGGTGCTTGCCATCGGCATTGTCGTGGACGATGCGATCGTCGTGATCGAGAACGTCGAGCGCAACATGACGGTGCACAAGCTCGATCCGAAGACCGCCGCGAAGAAGGCGATGGACGAAGTGGCCGGGCCGGTCGTCGCCATCGTGCTCGTGCTGTGCGCGGTGTTCGTGCCGGTGGCGTTCCTCTCCGGCATCACGGGGCAGATGTACAAGCAGTTCGCCATCACGATCGCGATATCGGTGGTGATATCGGGCCTCGTCGCGCTGACCTTGTCGCCCGCCCTCGCCTCCTTGCTGCTCAAGCCGGGACATCACGAGAAAAAGGGCTTTTTCCGCTGGTTCGACAATCAATTCGCGCGCATGACGCGGGGCTACACGCACCTCGTGCGGCTCGTCATCAAGCGTTTCGCGATCGCGCTGCTGCTCTTTGTCGGCATGATCGCGCTCGCCGTCATGATGATGCGCGACATTCCGACGGCGTTCCTGCCGCCCGAGGATCAGGGCTATCTGCTCGGCGCCGTCATCATGCCCGATGCCGCGTCGCTCGACCGCACCGGCGCCGTGTCCGACCGCGTGACCGAATACTTCATGAAACAGCCGGCGGTCGGCAGCATCACGACGGTCGATGGCTTCTCCATTCTCGACAGCCAGAACAAGAACAATTCGTCGACGTTCTTCGTCGGCTTCAAGAGTTTCGAGGATCGCTATACGTCGGCGAATATCCGCACGCAGAACGCGCGCGCCGTGCTCGTCGATGCTTACAAGCATCTCTCGCAGATTCGGGAGGGCATCGTCGTGCCGCTGAATCCGCCGTCGATTCCGGGCCTCGGCACGACGGGCGGCACCGAAATGTGGATTCAGAGCAAGGGCGACGCGACCATCGCGCAGTTCGCCGGAATCGTCGACGATTTCGTCGCGAAGGCGAAAGCGCGGCCGGAACTGACGGGCGTGACGAGCACGTTCAACGCGTCGTCGCAGCAACTGCTCGCCAACGTCGACCGCGACAAGGCCGAAACGCTCGGCGTGCCCGTCGAGGACGTCTACAGCGCGATGCAGACGATGTTCGGCTCGCTGTACGTGTCGCAGTTCAATCGATCGAGCCGCCTGTGGCAGGTGATTCTCCAAGCGGAGCCGCAGTATCGGCTGAAGCCCGACGATCTGACGCAGATTTTCGTGAAGAGCAAGAGCGGCGAGATGGTGCCGCTCAAGTCCGTGGTCAATACGAAGTACGTGACCGGTCCCGATCTCATCACGCGCTTCAACAACTTCCCCGCGGTGAAGATCACGGCGAACGCCGCGCCGGGCTACGCGTCGGGGCAAGTGATCGCGGCGCTGGAAGACATCGCGAAGGACTTGCCGAGCGATTACGGCATCGGCTGGAGCGGCGAGGCTTACGAGGCGAAACAGTCGGGCAGTTCGTCGGCGCTCGTGTTCATATTCGGCCTCATCATGGTCTTCCTGATTCTCGCCGCGCAGTACGAAAAGTGGAGCCTGCCGTTCGGCGTGCTGATGGCGGTGCCGTTCGCGATCTTCGGCGCGCTGCTCGCGATCCTCTTGCGCGGCCTGAACAACGACGTGTACTTCCAGATCGGTTTGACGATGCTCGTCGCACTCGCCGCGAAGAACGCGATTCTCATCTTCGAGTTCGCCGTGCTGAATCGCGAGGCGGGCGCGTCGGTCTACGACGCCGCGATGACCGCCGCCGAAGAGCGCCTGCGCCCGATCGTGATGACTTCACTCGCGTTCATTCTCGGCTGCGTGCCGCTCGCGATCGCGACGGGCGCATCGGCGAACAGCCGGCATTCGATCGGCACGGGCGTGATCGGCGGGATGCTCGGCGCGACGGTCATCGCCGTGTTCTTCATCCCGATGTTCTTCTGGGGACTCGAAACGATGTCCTCCCGCTCGAAGAAGAAGAAAGGCGCCGAAGCGAGCGCGCCGGATGCCAAGCAGACGCACGGCGGAAGCGGCCCGAACGCGTCGCCGTCCGCTCCGGACAAGGGAGACTGACATGCGGCGCGCCAGCCTCGTTCACTCGTTTTCGGGCATCGCCGCGGCGCTGTCGCTGTCCGGCTGCCTGCTCGGCCCGAACTACTCGCGTCAGCCGGTCGAAACCCCGGCGACGTACCGCTTCGCCGCGCCCGAAGTCGCCGACGCCGCGAACTCGGAATGGTGGCGTCAGTTTCAGGATCCGGTTCTCGACGAGCTGATCTCGACGGCGCTCGCGAACAACAAGGACGTCAAGATCGCGGCGGCGCGCGTCGATCAGTTCATGGGCCAGTTCGTCACGACGCGTTCCTTGCTGTTCCCGCAGATATCGGCGGGCGCGACGGCCTCGCGGCAGCGCGCGTCGGCGGCCGGACCGCAACCGCTCAACGGCTTCGGGCCGGTCTACAACGACTTCCAGGCGTCGATCGCCGCGTCGTGGGAGCTCGATCTCTTCGGCCGCACCCGGCGTCTGACCGAAGC
Organism: Caballeronia sp. NCF2; assembly: GCF_023631205.1. Classification (NCBI taxonomy): domain Bacteria; kingdom Pseudomonadati; phylum Pseudomonadota; class Betaproteobacteria; order Burkholderiales; family Burkholderiaceae; genus Caballeronia; species Caballeronia sp. NCF2. The sequence continues at coordinate 231,548 of NZ_JALQDN010000062.1, forward strand.
CGCGCGTGCGAACCTGCTGTCGAGCGAAGAAGGACGGCGCGCGACGATCCTGTCGCTGGTGGCGTCGGTGGCGTCGTCGTATCTGAATTTGCGCAGTCTCGACAAGCAGCTCGAAATCGCGAAGGCGACGACGCAAAGCCGCGCCGAATCGGTGCATGTGTTCACGCTGCGCTTCGAAGGCGGCGAAGTCTCGCAGATGGAACTCGCGCAAAGCCAGTCCGAATACGAAGCCTCGCTCGCGACGATTCCGCAGCTCGAAACGCAGATCGCGCAGCAGGAAGACGCGCTGTCTATCCTGCTCGGCGCGAATCCCGGGCCGATCGTGCGCGGCCGAACGCTCGGCGAGATGGCGACGCCCGTCATCCCCGCCGGCCTGCCTTCGGACTTGCTGGAGCGCCGGCCCGATCTGCTGCAGGCGGAACAGGATTTGATCGCGGCGAACGCGCTGATCGGCGCGGCGCGCGCGCTCTATTTCCCGCAGATTTCGCTGACGGGCCTGCTCGGCACCGCGAGCGGCCAGTTCTCGTCGCTGTTCACGGGGCCGTCGCGCATCTGGTCGTTCGCGGGACAGGTCACGCAGCCGATCTTCACGGCGGGCAACATCTCGGGTCAGGTGCAGTCCGCCAAAGCGCAGCAGCAGGCGGCGCTGCTCACGTATCAGAAGGCGATCCAGGTCGCGTTCCAGGAAGTCGACGACGCGCTCATCGCCTCGCAGAAACTGCACGAACAGCTCGAAGTGCAGGGCCGCCAGGTCACGGCGCTCGCGACCTACTCGCGCCTTGCGCGGGCGCGCTACGAAGGCGGTTATACGAGTTACATCGAAGTGCTCGACGCCGAGCGCAGCCTCTTCAACGCGCAGTTGTCGGCGACGCAGACGCAGGCCGCCGCGCTCGTGTCGTTCGTCACGCTCTACAAGGTGATGGGCGGCGGCTGGGTCGTCGCAGCCGACAAGATGACGACGCAACAGCAGTCGGCCACGCCTTCCGCCGATTCGCCCAAACCGGGCCAGCCCGCTTCGCAGACGGTGCAATGAACACGGTCACATCGGAGGATCGCGACGCGCGGCCGCTGATCGCGTGTCACGAATGCGATCTGATGCAGCGCGAGTGCGACGTGCCGCCCGGCGGCACGCTGCGCTGCTGCCGCTGCCGCGCCGTGCTGTACCGGCGCCGCGGGCGCGGCTTCGATCGCGCGCTCGCGTACGCGCTCGCCGCCTGCGTGCTGTGGCTGATCTCGAACGCGTTTCCGATCGTCGGTCTCGCGGTGAACGGCGATCTCGTCGAGACGACGCTCTTCGGCGCCGTGCGCGTGCTCTATCGCGACGGCATGTGGCCGCTCGCCGCCCTCATCTTCTTCACGACGATCCTGATGCCCGCCGTGCAGGCGCTCGGCATGGTGTGGCTGCTGCTGCCGCTTTATCTGGAGCGCCGGCCGTGGCGCGCCGACACCGTGTATCGCCTGCTGCGCGTCGCGCGCAACTGGGGCATGACCGAAGTGCTGATGCTCGGCTTGCTCGTCGCGGTCGTGAAGCTCGCGCATATCGCATCGGTGGTGACGGGGCCGGCGCTGTGGTCGCTCGCCGCGCTGATGCTGCTGCTCGTCGCGGCGTCATCGTCGTTCGATGAACGCGCCATGTGGCAGCGCGTCGAAGGCGCGCCGCCCGGCATGCCCGCCGACACGCCGCTCAAAGGGCGCACGGCGGCGGAAAGCGGCATCTGCGTATGTCACGATTGCGGCCTTTCCACGCGCGGCATGCAGCACCGCGGCCATCTGTGCTGTCCGCGCTGCGGCGCGCATTTGCATCTGCGCAAGCCCGCGAGCCTTTCGCGAACCTGGGCGTATCTGATTTCGGCGGCGATCCTGTATATCCCGGCGAACATCCTGCCGGTGATGAACACGAGCTCGCTCTTCGGCGCGCAGAAAGACACGATCATGAGCGGCGTCGCGTATCTGTGGACGTCCGGCTCGCCGCCGCTCGCGGTGCTCGTGTTCATCGCGAGCATCGCCGTGCCGATGCTGAAGATTCTCGCCATCGGTTATCTCGCCACGAGCGCGAATCTGCGCATGACGCAGCAGAGCGCGTTTCGCGCGCGCGTCTACCGTATCGTCGAATTCGTGGGACGCTGGTCGATGCTCGATATCTACGTGATCGCCGTGCTCGTCGCGCTCGTGCAGTTCAGCGCGATGGCGACGATCGAGGCCGGGCCGGCGGCGATCGCGTTCGGCGCGGTCGTCGTGCTGACGATGTTCGCGGCGATGTCGTTCGATCCGCGCCTGATCTGGGATTTCTCGCCGACTCGGGAAGGTACGCGATGAACACGCCCGATGCCGAAGTCGTGCCGAAGAGGCGCTGGCGCATTCCGTGGGTCTGGATCGTGCCGCTGGTCGCCGTGGCGATCGGCATCTGGCTCGCGGCGCAGGCCGTGCTGGAGAAAGGGCCGACCGTCACCATCAGCTTCAAGACCGGCGAAGGCCTCGAAGCCGGCAAGACGAAGATCAAGGTCAAGAACGTCGACATCGGCCTCGTCAAGACGGTCGCGCTGTCGAAGGATTACACGCGCGTGATCGCGACGGCCGAGCTGACGCGCGACGCGACCAACATGCTCGTCGACGACACGCGCTTCTGGGTCGTGCGGCCGCGCGTGGCGGGCGGCTCGGTGTCGGGCATCAGTACGCTGCTGTCGGGCGCGTATATCGGCATGGACATCGGCCGCTCGAAGCAGGACCGGCGCGATTACACTGGCCTCGAAACGCCGCCGATCTTCGCGAGCGACGTGCCGGGGCGGCAGTTCATCCTGAAGGCGACCGATCTCGGCTCGGTCGATGTCGGCACGCCGATTTATTTTCGCCGTCTGCAAGTGGGCCAGGTGACGGCGTTCGAACTCGACAAGGACGGCAGCGGCGTCACGCTGCACGTATTCGTCAACGCGCCCTACGACCGTTACGTGAACGCCGATTCGCGCTTCTGGCAGGCGGGCGGCATCGACGTGACGCTCGGCACCGACGGGCTCAAGGTCAACACGCAGTCGCTCGTGTCGATCCTCATCGGCGGACTCGCGTTCGAGACGCCCGCCGTGTCGCTCAGTTGGGCGGAAGCGCCGCGCGACACCGTGTTCACGCTGCATCCGACACGCGCCGATGCGCTGCGCGTGCGCGAAAGCATCGTCGATAAATATGTCTTCGCGTTCGATGGTTCCGTGCGCGGCCTCGCGGTCGGCGCGCCGGTCGAATTCCGCGGCATTCAGATCGGCGAGGTGTCGGCGATTTATACGCGCTTCGATCCGGTGACGAAGCGCATCAGCATACCGGTCGAGGTGAATCTGTATCCGGAGCGTTTCACGTCGCGCTTCGCCAACGTGCCGAAGGGCGGCCGCCTCACGAACGACCGCAAGGAACTCGCGGACGTGCTCGTCGCGCGCGGCATGCGCGGGCAGTTGCGCACCGGGAGCCTGCTGACGGGCCAGTTATATGTGTCGATCGACTTCTTCCCGGCTGCGAAGAAAGCGAGCATCGACTGGAGCCGCACGCCGCCCGAAATGCCGACGACGCCAAGCGGCCTCGACTCGTTGCAGGATTCGGTCAACCGCATCATGACGCGCATCGACAAGCTGCCGATCGAGGAGCTGACCGCGAGCGCGCGGCAGACGCTCGACAGCACTACTCGGCTGATGCAGGGCCTCAACACGGAAGTCGTGCCGCAGGCCGCGACGACGCTCGCCGCGGCGCGCGCCGCGCTCGATGCCGCGCATTCCACGCTGATGCCGGATTCCGGGCTGCAGCAGGACACGGCCGAAGCGATCCGCGAACTGACGCGCACGGCGGTCTCGTTCCGCAGTCTCGCGGATTATCTGCAGCAGCATCCGGAAGCGTTGCTGCGCGGCAAGCCGGAGGACAAGAAGTGATGCGGCCCGTACTCGTCTCTCTCGTTCTTTCGATGGCGATGCTCGCCGGATGCGCCTCGCCGAGCGCGAGCTTTTATCGCTTGAGCGCCGATCCGTCGCTGACCGCGGCGACCGCGCGTGTCGCATCGAGGCCGGTGATCGTCGGACCGGTGACGGTGCCCGATCTCGTCGACCGGCCGCAGATCGTCACGCGCAGCACCGACAACGAAGTCACGTTGAACGAATACGCGCGCTGGGGCGAGCCGCTCAAGAGCAGCATCGCGGATGCCATCGCGGGCGATCTCGCGCTGCTGCTCGCATCGGATCAGGTCGCGCCTGCATCGCGCGCGATCGCGGATGCGAACGCGTGGCGCGTGCGCGTCGATATCCAGCAGTTCGAATCCGTTCCCGGCGATGCCGTCGCGATCGACGCGCACTGGTCCGTGCGCCGCTTCGGCGACGACAACGCGCTGACCGGCCGTTCGCTCGTGCGCGAGCCGGTCAGCGGAAGCGGCTGGGATGCGCTCGTGGCCGCGCACAGCCGCGCGCTCGCGAGCGTGAGCAGGGATATTGCGGGGGCGATCGGGGGTAGTGTGAAATGATTCCTTGAAGTAATCGCAACCGCCGCTCGCCGCTATTTTCGAGACGCGTCCGGAAAGTCGAGTCTGCCTGCCGCTAGGATCAGCAGTCCTGCTGAAATACGGAGGCGACATGCCGTTTCCCGAATGGGGCTACTCCTGCAATGCGCTTTACGTCCCGTTGACCGGCGGCTGGCATTGCGCGTTGATGCCGGCTCGCGAAGTGCAGGAAGTCGATCGCACTTGGCGTTTGCCGTTCGACGTGCGCAAGCAAAAGAGAAAAGAACAGCAAGAGCAGATCGAGCAAGACCGAAAGGACTTCGACCGCCTGTTCAGAGTACGGATCGACCGGCGCGACGCGCTCTCGCGTCACGACTTTCGCGAGTATGTGGACTTCATCATCCGAACGCTGCGGGTTTCAACCTGGGACAGGCCAGTTGACGGCGCTGGCATTACGCGCGTTCTGCGTCGTGCTGCCCGAGAGCGCCAGCTTATTCCTGTGATTGCGCGCAATTGGCACGGTGGACAGCGCGTTTTCAGGTATTACGCGCCACAGAGCTGGTCGGCTGCGGGCAGCGGAGCGCACGCCATGCGCGAGGTTCTCGGTTGGCGCGAATTCGCGGCCCTCAAACGAGCCAACGGAGAATGGCCGTCGCTGAAAGCCGTCGCAAATCGCGCAAGCCTGAGTGCCGTGCGTGACGTTCCGTCGAGCGCGAGCGATGACGACAGCGGCTTGAACTGGATGAGCGTCATCGAAGCGGCGGACGGTGCAATTGCCGGTATTGCGCGAGGCGCCTCGCGTGCCGACAGCGGCAGCGACTCGATGCTCGAACGCCTCGATGATTCGAACGCCGGCAGATCTTTGCTCGGTGACGCGCCGCCGTTCGACTATCAGCCGGATGCGATGAACGGCGAAAGTTTCGAAGTCGCGGCGCGCGGCGTGAAGATGTCGGGAAATGAACCGGGAGGCTTTCGCCTCAATCCGAATGGCCTCGATACCGACTTCTTCGATGCCAATGGAAATCTGAGCGCGCAGTATCACGAAAGCCACGGCGACGCGCATGGGCATAATTTCCATAACGGATCGCGTGATCCCGCCCATTTGCCGATGTCGCCAATACCCCGGCGCTAGCTTTCTGAAAAGGATGAATATGAATGAAAAAACATTTGGCTGGGAGTTGGCAAAAAATGGCTTTTTGCTTGTCGAAGCCTTGGGGAAATATCCATCGTTCCACGATGCAGCAGTGCAATCGTTCTTCATGCAGCGAACGAGATCGTCGAACACGAATGACAACGGCGAGCCACTGATGCCCGGTTGCGAGCGTGATCTGGTCGACCTTACGCTTGCAATTCTTCATAACCGATACGGTCCGCGCCATGCCGACGGTGCCGACGACTATCGGGTAACGATCAAACTGTTGGAAATAAAAGCCGCAAACATCGACATTAACTCGATGCTCGGAGAGGCGTGGATCAGAGACATCACCTTGAGTGATGAATCGAATGGTCTGGTCAAGTTCGATCTCAACCCCAATATCGGCCTTGACATCGTGCTGACGTGTCGCGAAGTCATCGTCGAATCGATCGAGCCATATCATCGTTGAGCATGGCTTGCGCCCCTCACAGCACCAGCTTCGCCGCCTCATCGAACGCCGCGCCCGCGGGCGGCACATCGCGCCGCGCGATCCGCACGATCTCCACCGCGCGCGTCTGCGGCGGCTGCGTCGGCAAGTGCGCAAGCTCAATCGCGATGTCGGCGTGCGGCTCGTCGCAGCGCGTTTCCATCAGCAGGTTCATCTGATTCAGACACAGCTCGCGGTGCGTGACGGAAATCAGCGCCGCCGGCTCGGCGAGCAATTCGACGATGGTCTGAAGCTGCATCTCGATGGAATCGGCGAGCGAGCCGAGTGCCGAGAGCGCGGCTTCGTTCTCCTCGAAATCGCGCTGCAGCCGCGTGGCGTCGCCGGCCAGATCCGTCGATGCAATCAGGCCGCTCATGCCCGCGCCGCGCCGGCCGAGCATCTGCATGCGCGCGGTCAGCAACGCGCGATGTTCCTGCAGCGCGTCGCGCCGCGCGTCGTTTTGCGCGACGCGCGACATCGCTTCCAGCACGAACTGCTCGACGATCCGCTGCACGAGATCGCGTCTGAGCGCTTCGTCCGTTCCGTTGCAAAAGCGCAAGCGCTTGTCGTCGAAGCTGACCGCCGTGCGCGCGACGTCCGAACGCAACGCGCCGCCCTCCACCGCCGCGACGAGCACCTTCCGCTCGACGAGCGTCGCGCCCAGCACCGCGAACCCATGATCGGCGGCAATGTTGCCGTCGAACCAGCCGCGCACATCGTGCGATTCGCCGATCACGCGCGCGACGTCGTCCGGCGTCGCGAACTTCGCGCGCAGATACGGATCGTCCGCCCATGCCGCCGGTGTCGCGTCGCGCGGCGCGGGCAGCGCCGCGACGAGTTCCCGCGCGTGATCCAGCGTCTTGCCGACGACCGGCGCGAGCCGCGACTCATAACGGCTCGCGAGGCGCACCTGAGGCGCGACCGCGACGATGCGGCCGAGCGCCTCCTTGACATCCTCGCGCGAGCTCGCGTTATCGCGCCGGAACAGCCAGTTGAACATGCTTATCCCATGATATGCACGCCGCCGTCCACGTACAGCGTCTCGCCGGACATGCGCCGGGCGAAAGGCGTCGCGAGGAATGCGCAGGTAAAGCCGACGTCCATGATGTCGACCAGCTCGCCGAGCGGCGCGCGCTGTGCGGCTTCGGTCAGGAGCAGGTCGAAGTCCTTGAGTCCCGATGCCGCACGCGTCTTCAGCGGCCCCGGCGAAATAGCATGCACGCGAATGCCCTGCGGACCGAGCTCGTAGGCGAGATAGCGCGCGCACGCTTCGAGCGCGGCCTTCACCGGGCCCATTACGTTGTAGTTCGCGACGACCTTGTTCGCGCCGTGATAGCTCATCGTGAACATCGCGCCGCCGTCTTTCATCAGCGGCGCCGAGAGCCGCGCCATGCGGACGAACGAATGGCAGGAAATGTCCATCGCCTTCGCGAAGCCTTCGGCGGAACAGTTCAGCAGGACGCCCTGCAGATCGTCCTTCGGTGCCCACGCGATCGAGTGCACGAGAATATCGAGCTTGCCCCACTCGCTCGCGATACGCTCGAACACCGCTTCCAGTTCCTCCTGGCTCGACGCGTTCAGCGGCATGAAGATCGGCGCTTCGAGGGCTTGCGCGTGCGGCTCGACGTAAGGCCGCGCTTTCTCGTCGGCATACGTGATGGCGAGATCGGCGCCCAGTTCGCGGAACGCTTTCGCGCAACCATAGGCGATCGAATGCTCGTTGGCGATGCCGGTGACGAGCGCCTTCGCGCCCTTCAGCACGGGCTGCGGGACATTCAATGTCATGCGGATGCTCCTTCGCGTTTGTCATCGATCAGCGCGAGCGTGTGGCGCGCGATCATGAGTTCTTCGTTGGTCGGAATCACCCATGCGCTCACCTTGCTCGACGCCGTGCTGATGCGCGGGCCGCCGCTCGCATTGGCTTCTGTATCGAGTTCGATGCCCCACCACGCCGCTTCTTCGCACACGCGTTGTCGTATCTCCTTCGAATGCTCGCCGATGCCCGCCGTGAACACGATCGCGTCGAGCCCGTGCAGCGCCGCGCTCATCGAGCCGAGCTCCCGGCCGATGCGATGCACGTAAAGATCGATCGCGAAGCGCGCGCGTTCGTCGCTGCTCGCGAGCAGCGCGCGCATGTCGCCCGACACGCCCGACACGCCGAGCAATCCCGACTGGCGATACAGCATGTCTTCGATCTCGCGCGCGTTCATGCCGAGCTCGTCGAGCATGTAAAGAACCACGCCCGGATCGAGATTGCCGCAGCGCGTGCCCATCATGAGACCGTCGACGGCGGTGAAGCCCATCGTGCTGGCGACGCTCTTGCCCGCGTGCATCGCGCACAGGCTCGCGCCGTTGCCCAGATGCGCGACGACCGTGCGCCCGCGCGCGGCATCGGGTGCAACATCCGGCAGGGCACTCGCGATGTATTCGTACGAGAGACCATGAAAGCCGTAGCGCCGCACGCCGTTCTTCGTGATCGATTCGGGCAGCGCGAACGCCTGCGCGAGCGGCGCCTGCGTCGAATGAAAGGCCGTGTCGAAGCACGCGACCTGCGGCAGGCCCGGATTGCGCTCGGCGACGATGCGTATCGGCCTCAAGTTATGCGGCTGATGCAGCGGCGCGAGCGGTGTGAGCTTGTCGAGTTCGTCGAGCACTTCGGGGCTCGTCAGTACGGGCTTCGTGAAACGCGCGCCGCCGTGCACCACGCGATGCCCCACGCCGACCAGACGATGCCCCGCGCCATGCCCGCGCAGATACGCGCCCAGATGCGCGATCGCTTCGGCATGTTGCAGCTTCGCGCCCTCGCCCCATGAATGCTCCGCGGACTTCTCGCCTCGCCTGTCGTAAGCGACGAAATGCGGCGCGCTGAACAGCGCTTCAACCTGTCCGTGCGTGACGAGTTCGAGCGCGTCGCCTTCGACATCGAACGCGCTGAACTTGATGCTCGACGAGCCCGCATTGAGAACCAGAATCACATCGGCCATGAAATCACCCCACTACTTGCGCTTCTTCGCGGCGCTTCGACGCCACGAGCGATGCGATCGCGCACGATGCGAGCCGCGATTGCAGCGAATCGGCGCGGCTCGTCAGAATGATCGGCACGCGCGCGCCGAGCACGATGCCGGCCGCGTCCGCATTCGCGAGAAAAGACAGACTCTTCGCGAGCATGTTGCCCGCTTCGAGGTCCGGCACGATCAGCACGTTCGCGCGCCCCGCGACGGGCGAATCGATCTTCTTCGTATGCGCCGCTTCGAGGTCGATGGCATTGTCGAGCGCGAGCGGCCCGTCGACGAGCGCGCCCGTGATCTGATGACGATCGACCATCTTGCAGAGCGCGGCGGCCTCCAGCGTCGACGGCACCTTCGGGTTCACCGTTTCCATCGCCGAGAGAATCGCGACGCGCACTTCCGCGAAACGCAGCGCGTGGCCGAGATCGATCGCGTTTTGCAGGATGTCGACTTTATCGGCGAGCGTCGGCGCGATGTTGATGGCCGCGTCGCTGATGATGAGCACGTCGTCGTGCCCCGGCACATCCATGATGAAGCAATGCGACACGCGCCGCGACGTGCGCAGTCCGCCTTCGCGCTTCACGACCGCGGCCATGACTTCGTCGGTGTGCAGGCTGCCTTTCATGAGCGCTTCGGCCTTCGCCTCGCGCACGAGTTCCACCGCCTTTTCGGCAGCGGCGTGGCTGTGCGGCGCATCGACGATCGGAAAGCCCGCGATGTTGAGGCCGCATTCTTCCGCCACCTCGCGAATGCGATCGCGTGGCCCGACGAGTTGCGGCGCGATCAGACCCATCTCGTGCGCCTTCACCGCGCTTTCGAGCGATGTCCGGTCGCAGGGATGCACGACCGCCACCGCGAGCGGCGGCAACGCCTGGCAAACCTCGATGAGCCGTACATATTTTTCGCGCGGCTGATTCATTTCACCCTCCGTAGTTACGTGTGATGCAACGCCCGAACATCAGTGCGCGGGCGCGGAACGTCTTGGCGCGCGCGCAGCCTTGACCGGCAGCGCCGCGCGGATGCGCGCGAGCATGTCGTGCTGCGCGGCCGTCGGCTCGAAGCCCTGCATGCGGCTGTCGTCGTGCAGCTTGTCGAAGAGCGTGAGGAGCTTCTTGCGGTCGTCGCTGTCGTCGAGCAGACCGGGCAACGACGCGAGCGCCTGCTCGGGCTCGTAGCGCACGATGATTTCCTGTTCGCCGCGAATGCGCCGCCATTCGTCGCGCGGCATCTGCGGCAAATACTCCGCATAGTCGGCCGCGAGTTCCTGACGCAGCACCATGCGCGTGAGCGGCAACGGCTCGTCGTGACGCATGAGCAGGCACGCGACGCGCGCGACGGCTTCCGCGTATCCGCCGTGCGCAACCGACGCGAGCGCTTCCTGAACGAACGGCAGATCGCGCGGATCGGTCCGATTTTCTTGCGTCTCGCGTTCCTGCACGCGCTGTGCCGGCAGCAGGTTGCCGTACACGGAGAAGAACATCGCTTCGGTCGTGGCGTCGCGCATCGCACGATAGAAGTCGAGGCTCGCGCTGATCATGTCGGAGCCGCAATGCTCCGCACGGCGCAACGCGTCGCGTTCGGTGTCGGGCTTGCGCGTGGCCTTCACCGCTTCCGCCGCCGGGCCGAGCCATGCAAGCCACGGATTCAGATCGGAGAACATCCAGCGCTGCGCGCGCAACGGATGGAACGCGCGCAGCATCGTCGCGGTCGCGTCGTTGGCCATTGCCTGAACGAAGGGTTGCGCGAACAGTTCGTACGCACGCTGATTGAAATCCGATACCTGTTTCACCGCTTCGAACGGCAGTTCGTCGATACGCTCGAAACGGTTGAAGCGCGCGGTCACGTCTTCGAGACGTCGCTCGTGAAAGCTCACGTCGTATTCGGTCTTGCCGTTCGCGTTCTTGCGTTCGGCGATCTCCATGCCGTACAGCCCCGGCGGAAACGATTCGATCGCTTCCAGCACCGATGCGATCTGCGTGTATTCCTTCTTCGCGACCTTGCCGCTCACGAAGATGCCGAGATGCCCGATGCTCTTGTGCATCAGTCCGACGATCACCTGCCCGCGTGCCTTGATCTCGTCGGTGCTGCCGTAGATATCCGCGACCCAGTTGAAGGCCTGTTGCGGCGGCGTGATGTTGTCGCCCATCGAAGCGAAGAGAATGATCGGCGATTTGATCGCGCGCAGATCGAACGATGCGCCCGACGCGCCGCGCACTTCGCCCGACCACAGCTTGTTGCCGACGAAAAGATTGCGCGTGATCCATTCGATCTCTTCGCGGTTCATCAGGTAATAGCCGCCCCACCAGCGCTCGAAGTCGAGAAAGCGCGGCGGTTCGGTGTCGATCTTGTCGAACAGCGTGTAGTACTTGTCCCAGAAACTGTTCGCCGGATTCAGGTTCTCGAAGTTCTCGACGAGATACGCGCCGTCGAACTTGCCGTTGCCGAGATCGGCCGTCAGCGAGGCGAGCCACGTCCCGCCGAGCATGCCGCCCGAGTAGCGCATCGGGTTGTCGCCCTCGCCTTCGCTCCACGCGCCGCTCCAGTACGACATCGGCGCGCCGTTGATGACGAGCGGACCGGTATCGTCGGGCTGCGAGCTCGCGAGCATCATCGCGGCCCAGCCGCCCTGGCAATTGCCGACGATAGCGGGCTTCGGGCTGTCCGGATGCATCTCGCGCACATGCTTCACGAACTGCTGCTCGGCCGCGCATACGTCGAGCAGCGTCTGGCCGGGCTGCGGGTCGCGAAAGAACGTGACGAAGTACACCGGATGACCCGCGCGCAACGCGACGCCGACTTGCGAATCGTCCTTGAATCCGCCGATGCCCGGACCATGCCCCGCACGCGGATCGATGATGAGATACGGCCGCTTCAGCGGATCGATGACTACGCCTTCGGGCGGCACGATACGCAACAGCGCATAGTTCACCGGCCGCGCGAACGTGCGTCCGTCGAGCAGCATTTCATGCGCGAAATGCAGCACCGGTTCGAGACCGCGCTTCGCCTGCTCGATGAAGTTGTTGCCGCGCTGACGCAGCGTGTCCCAGAAGAGCACCGTGCGCTGCATGACATCGACCGCATAGTCGAAGCCGTTGAAACGATCAGCCTCGCCGTTGCCGAGGACACGCACGCCTGCTTCGCGCGCGCGCTCGCTGAATTGATGCTGCGCAAGCTCCGCGCGCTTCTGATAAACGCGTGTGACCTTTTCCGCGATTTTCTGGCTGCGCGCCAGTTGATCTGCATACGTCATGACGTGATCTCCGCGAGGGAACGTGCAAGGGACAACGCAGGAAGCAGATGCATCGGCGGCCATGATGAACGCATGGTCCGATGACTTGGATACCATCATCAAAATATATGCGCAATGAGCGACAAGCAGGTGGCAAAAATTCGCGACTCAACGACGCGCGACTTCATCGCCATTGCGCGAAACAATCTCCTGATACTTCGCGACGACATGTTCGAGGTTATAGAACATGCGCGCTTCGCCGAGCCGCGCGCCGAGCGGCGAGCGCCGCACCGCCGCGAGCACGCCCGGATTCAGGCCCGCGAGCCAGAGCGTGGTGCCGTTCGCGGCGAGGCGCGCTTCGGCTTCGATCATCATCTTGAGCGCGGTGTATTCGACATCGAAGACGCGGCTCAGATCCAGCACGACGATCTTCGCGTCGGAATCGCGCACGAGCGGGCGGATCTTTTCGGCGACACGTTGCGCATTCGCGAAGAATATCCGCCCTTCGGGACGCAGCAGCAATAAGCCGGGAAACGCTTCGTCGTCCGGATGCCGCGACGAAGCGCGCCGGAACACGTTGGTTCCCGGTATCCGCTTCAATGCGTACACAGGCGGATTGGACACCTGATGCGCGAGCGCGAAGAGCGACACGACGATCGCCACCACGATGCCTTCCAGCGTTCCGAACAACACGACGCCCGCGCATGCCGTGAGCGCCCACACGAATTCGGTGCGGCGAATCTTCAGGATCGCGCGGAATTCGGCGGGGCTGAAAAGCCCGATCGAATAGAACACGACGACGGCCGCGAGCGTCGCGTGCGGCATCAGCGCCATGAGCGGCGCGAACAGCAGCATGACGGCGAGCGCGAGCGCCGCGGTCACGAGTCCCGCGAGTTGCGTGCGCGCGCCCGCCTGCCGGTTGACGGCCGTCTGGCTCGTTCCGCCGCCTGAGACCATCGCGCCGAAAAGCGCGCCGGCCGCGTTCGCGAGGCCGGTCGCGAGCAGTTCGCGGTTCGCGTCGGGCGCGGGTTCGTCGTTGCGTGCGAACGCCCGCGCCGCCGCGATGCTTTCGGTGAAGCTCATCAACGCGATGCCGAGCGCGTCCGGCCACAGCTTCAATGCAAGCGACAGATCCGGCCGTGTCCACGACGGCAATCCCGCCGGCACCGCGCCGACCGTTTCGACGCCGTGCGCGCGCAGACCGAACGCGGCCACCGCGACGATCGCCGCCGCGACGACGAACAACGGCGCGGGCGCGCGCGGTGCGAAGCGTTCGAGCGCGATGAGCGCGGCGAGCGTCGCCAACGCGAGCGCGAGCGTGCTCGCCGACAGATGCGGCAAGCCCGCGACGAACGCGCCGACGTTGTGAAAGAACGATCCCTTCGGATAGTGAATGCCGAAGAGCTTCGGCAACTGATCCACGACGATGACGATCGCCACGCCCGCCTTGAAACCGACGAGCACCGGCTCGGAAATGAAGTTCGCGACGAACCCGAGACGCAGGCACGCCCCCGCGACGAGCATGATGCCGACGAGCATCGTCAGCGTCGCGTTGGCGACGGCGAGCGCGTGCGGATCGCCATTCGCGACGGTCGCGCCGAGCGCGTTCGCCGCGAGAATCGCGAGCGTGGTCGTCGTGCTGACGGACAGCGCGCGCGACGTGCCGACGAACGCGTAGACGATCATCGGCACGCAGGCCGTGTAGAGGCCGACCTGAACCGGCAGGCCCGCGATGGTCGCGTACGCGAGCGCCTTCGGTATGACGACCGCCCCCGCCGTCAGGCCCGCGACGATATCGGCGCGCGCCCACGGCTTCTCGTAACGAAACAGCCATTCGGGCGCGATGGACGCGCGATGCGGCATGACGATCCCGCGTTCCGAAGTCGCGCTAAAAACGCTCGGGCACGTAGCGCAGCGGCCGATCGCTTTCGCGATACCCCTCCGCCTTCTGGCGCTTCGGCAACTTCACCTTTTCGCGCGGCACGGCCTTGTACGGGATATTCGCGAGCAGATGGCTGATGAGATTCAGGCGCGCGCGGCGCTTGTCGTCGGAACGCACGACGTACCACGGCGCCTGTTCCGTGTCGGTGGCCTCGAACATGTCGTCGCGAGCGCGCGAGTAGTCGTACCAGCGGCTGTAGGAACGCAGGTCCATCGGCGAGAGCTTCCAGATCTTGCGCTCGTCGTGGATGCGTTCCTCGAGACGCCGCGTCTGCTCTTCCTGACCGACCTCGAGCCAGTACTTGAGCAGAATCACGCCCGAATCGATGATCGCGCGCTCCACGAGCGGCACGCCTTTCAGAAAGGTTTTCGCCTGGTCCTCGGTACAGAAGCCCATCACGCGTTCGACGCCCGCGCGGTTGTACCAGCTTCGGTCGAAAAGCGTGATCTCGCCCGCGGCGGGCAGATGCGGCAGATAGCGCTGCACGTACATCTGCGTCTTCTCGCGCTCGGTGGGCGCGGGCAGCGCAACCACGCGGAAGATGCGCGGGCTCACCCGCTCGGTAATCGCCTTGATCGTGCCGCCCTTGCCCGCGCCGTCGCGTCCCTCGAACACGACGCAGACTTTCGCGCCCGTGTAGACGGCCCATTCCTGCAGCTTCACGAGTTCCACATGCAGGCGCGCAAGCTCTTTTTCGTACTGTTTCCTGTTCAGGCGCTCATGCACGCCCGCGCCTTCACGCACGCCTCTCGATTCGCCGACAGCCCTCTCTTCGTTCATTGCTGTCTCCCGATATTTTTGGATGCCATCCGCGCGGACGAACCGAGTCCGCCGTCGCGACGATGCGCGCGGCACATGGTCGCGGACCCGTCATGACGCCGTCAGGTTTCGTTGCGCTCGGGCACGACCTGCACCACGAGCGTGCGGTTCTTCCAGAACATGTTGTGGATGCGCGGCTGAAAGGTGCGCAGCACGTGCGGCTCGATCGAATCGAAGGTGACGACCGCGGCCGGATGCTCGCCGGTGCCCGTCACGCGCTGAATCGAATCGTAGGGTGGAAAGCCGTAGCGGCAGAGAAATTCCCTGATTTCGTCGTCGGTCGTGGACTCTTCCACGTTGCCTATCCAGAGATCGCCCATTGCAAGATTCTCCGTTGAGTTGTGCGACGTTTCTTCGACTAATACACCAACGGACGGCTCAGGTCGACCCATCTCGCTTGGCCGATTTGCGCTGCGCGAGCGGATTCAGCGCGACGACGAAAGTCACGATCCCGATGCCGAGCGCCCACATGCCGTAACGGAATTCGAGTTTCATGTCGTACAGAAGGCCGTGGATCGTGAAATACAGCCCGGCGAGCCAGATGAACACGCCAATCGAGGCAACCACCATGCGCGGCTCGTTCAGTCTCATCGATGTCTCCCGGAAGCGGTGCGCGAGATAGCTTCAGTTTAGGAAAACTTCCGTCGTCCTGTGAACACACTCGTGTGCAATGACCTTGGCGCGCCGCGATCGTTAGGCTACATTTCCCGCGTATGGCGGAGCAGCAAATGCAACGCATGACCAACTAAACCAATTAACGTTCTGACGCGCCCCGCAGATGCAAAAGCCAACCCCTTTCCCGACCAGGTTGCGAAATTTCGTGATGCTCTTCGTCCTCGCTGCCGCGCCCTGCGCCGCGCTGGCGCAGGGCGCGCCGGACCGCGCGGTCGTCGGCGCAAACGTCAAGCAGTATGCGAATTCCGTGCTCGCGATCATGTCGTACACCGCGGTGCCAGATGTCACGACAAGTTCACTGTCGATCAATAGCGGCACGACCGGCAATCCGGGCTTCGGTCAGACGCAACTCGGCGGCGGCTTTACCCTCAGCAATTCGTTTCCGCTCTACCTCGAAGGCACGCTCGCGTACAGCCGCTACGATCCGACCTTCATCGCGACCGACGGCGACCAGCAGCGCGCGGTGCCTGCGAAATGGAACACGTTCAGCACGACGGTTGGCGTCGGCTGGGACTTCCCGATCACGAGCGAGCTGAAATTTCGCCCGATCATCAACGGCATGATCGGCCGCGTCGCGAGCGATGCGCGCATCGCGCAGACGGTGTTCAATCACGTCGCCAACACCAATCTGCAGTTCCTCGAGGACGGCGCGCTCAATGCGTACGGCGTCGGCGGCTCGCTGATGCTCGATCTGGAGCATTATCGCGAGCACTACGAGGTCGATGTCGAACTGCGCGCAACCGATATTTATCTACGCAGCTTCGGCAGTTCCTCGGAAGCGGTGCAAGGCTCCGCGACCGCGCAGCAGTTCAGCCTGTGGGCGCGCTGGCGTGCGCCCACAGGCTTCGCCGCGCTCGACAGGCCGGTGCGCTACGTGCTCGAAACCGCGTACTCGCATTACTTCGGCGACAGCGCGGGCGTGCTCGGCTTCAACGATCTGACATCGCTCGGCGTCGGGCTCGAACTGGACAGCAGCAAATATCCTGTCGTCATCACGCGCACGCGCGCGATGGTGCGCTACGTGTTCGGCCACAACGTGCACGGCGTGTCGTTCGGTCTCGCCGTCAGCTTCTAGCGCGCGCCGTTCAAAGCACGTTGCGCTGGCTCGGATCGTATTTCGGATCGGGCTGCTTCTGCGTCTGCCGGAGCACGCCCTGAGCGTCGAAATAGAAATGGAACAGCATGTGGTCGATGTTGTTCTCCAGGTATCGATACGTCCACACCTCGCGATCCATCCGCTTGAAATAGGCCGTCTCGAACGGGCGTCCGAACGCGATCATCACGTCGTTGCGCGTCCACTTGTTGACCTCGGCGCGGTAGAACTCGTTTTCCTGAAGCACTTGCCGAACACTGACCGTATTGCCCGACGCATCGAGATCGACGGCCGTGGTCGTCGATCCCATCGGCTGCGTGGGCCACATCAGACGCTTGCCGCCGTTCGGCAGGTCGTAGGTTTCCTTCGGCGGCCCGAGCCTGGCGACGATCGCCTGCTGATCCATGCCGGGCTGCACGCGCTGTTCCGGCTGCGCGCAACCGGCGAGCGCGAGCGCGACGGCGCACGCGCCGTGCGTCAGCGCGAATGCAAAGCGTTTTTTCATGGGTCTCTCCCGCGTCCGCCACGGTTGGTGGCGCCTTATTTTGTCATGGCGGGTTCCACGGATATGGCGAACGCTTCCGTATAAACGGCCTTCACCTGATCGCCCTTCTTGACGCGCTTCAGGCGCTCGGGATCCTGAACGTGCAGATCGACCGTCTCGCCGCGCGGCCCGCGCAGCGTCACGGTCTTCGCATGACGATCGACGGCGATCACATCGGCGATGATCGTCACTTCGCGCCCGACCTCGCCGCCCGGCTTCGCGCCCGGCGCCGCGCGCTCGGCCGAGTCGCTCTCGGAACGCGACGGCTGCGTCTTCTTGTCGAGCAGGCTCAACGTCAACGACTCGCGGTACTGCGCGGTGACGACATCGCCGACTGCGAGCTGATCGAAGTTGCGCGCTTCGTTCGTGACTTCCAGTTCCATCACCTTGCCGGCGTTCGTTTTCAGCGTGACGGTGCGCGTCGCCGGATCGATGCCGACGATCGTCGCGGTCACCTTCGCGACGCCCTGCACCGTCGCGCCGTCCGGGTTTCGCACGACGCTGACGTCGGCCTGAGGATCGGCGGTGGGATCGGCTGCAAAGGCGCTTGCGGATAGCGCAAGGCATGACAAGACAACGAGGCTGACGCGTTTCATGTTCGCGCTCCGTTTGTTCTATCGATACCGCGATGACGTTACTGGATCGTGTAACCGCGTCCCTGCATGCACGCCGACCACGCGCGATAGTACGTCTGCATCGCGCCCTGGCTCTGCGCCTGCGCGTTGGATTCCTGCGCCCGCTTGTTCTGCCGTGCGCGCATGCCGCCGGCCATCGTGCCCGTCGCCGCGCCGATGGCCGCGCCCTTGCCCGCATCGCCCGCGATCGCACCGA